>JALDXK010000329.1:0-6901 GCA_032155105.1 Acidobacteriota bacterium | reverse complement strand
AGGTGCTCGAGGTGCGTGGCAATGTGCCGGCCGAACTCCGCGCCATCGAGGCGATCGGTCGCGTGCGCGTCCTGCCCGATCCAGGCGCGATGCTGCCATGGCTGCGTATGGCGCTGCCGTTCGCTGAGGTGAGTGAGAAGACCTTCTACGTGCGCCCCGAAGCACCGGAGCCGGTCTACATCGACGAGCCCGAGCTATTGCGGCGCGAGGGCTGGACGAAGGAAAACTTAGTCACGGCACAGCAGCGACTCGGGTTCCCGAAGCACACGAAGAAGCGCGAACGGCTCGTCGATGACGGCGGCGTTGAAATTGTGGCGCACCTCTGGGACGAGGCGGTGGTCGAGAACTGGCGCCGCACCGTGCCGCGCGACCTGCTGAAGGCGTAAGCCGTGACGCCGATCAGGCAGGACGACTGGCTGCCGTTCCAGTTTCGCTGTCGCACCTGCCGGCGCCTTCTCTGCCGGATGTCGCACCCCAATCCGCTTTTGCCGGGCTCGGCCATGGCGATCAGGTGCAAGCGGTGTAAGCAGTGGAGCTGCCTCGAGGGTGTGTCACCGAGCCCGGCTGATCCACCGAGCCCGGCCGATCCACCGCAGGGCACTCGGTGGGTCAACTGGCTTGTCGCAACGTTTCGGCGGGGGCACGCGTGACGATTCTGGCCGCCCGAGATGCGTATGTCATCCGGGCTGGCTCTTATTGCGCGCGTGAATTCGCGAATCCCAGAAACATCGAATTCGTGAATTAGCTGAAGGCGTTTCGCCGCTCCCGGTCAATGCCCTGGCGCAACGACAGGGCGACACCCCGCGATTACGATCGCTTCATGAAGACTCTTACCGCATCGAATCCAAGCAACGTCCCAACCATCAACGATCGCGTCAAGCATGCGATGAACCTGATCGCGCTCATCCATGCCGCGGCTAAGGGCGCCGATGGCGATTCCGACATCTCCCGAGAAGAAGTGTTCGCGGCGATCGCGGCCACCGCCAACGACGCGCATGAATCGCTGTATTGGATCGCGTGCGCGGACGCCACACGGGCCCCGGCACCAACCGACGACGAACGCGTCGAGATGGCGAGCGAGCAGGCGGCGTAGTGATGCGCTAGAGTGCTGCGTTTCCTGATGCCCAATTTGACACCCTAACTGACACCCCCACGGTTGGAAATGGGCGGATGAGGTGGACTCGGGTGGCCCGACTTCATTGGCATTTTGCCCACCCGCGTCCACCCGAATCCGCCCCCGTGTAACCCAGAATTAACGCCTCCGTCACCGGTCGGAAACCTGCCGTCGCTACCGTAAAACCCAGCCCCTCACATGTTACTGAGGACCACTTGATGCAAAACCCAATGGCCCGGGCTGACCAGGCAGCCGGCTCGATGAACTCACGCGCGCGATCAGCCCAACCGTTTCGCGGCAACGACAAGACCCGTGTGCTTGTGGTCGAAGACGAGAACGACATCGCCGGGCTGATCAAGCACACCATGGAGCGCACCGGCGACACGCTCGTCGAAATCGCCGCCAGCGGCGACCAGGCGCTGAAGCTTGCCACCGAGAACGTGCCCGACCTGATCATTCTCGATCTCAACCTTCCCGTGCTGGGCGGCCTCGAAGTCTGTCGATTGCTTCGTACCCGTCCGGCCACGGCGAAGACGCCGATCATCATGCTGACCGCACGCTCGACCGAAAGCGACCGTGTGCTGGGTCTCGATGCCGGCGCCGACGACTACATCTCCAAGCCGTTCAGCCCGCGGGAACTGGCTGCGCGGGTCCGCGCCGTCATGCGCCGCGGGCGCCCGGAGGAGCCTGGGCCGCCGCCAATCTATCGTGGTGAACACCTCGTCGCCGATTTCGACGCGGTCTCGATCGCGGTCGACGGCCAGTCGGTCCGGCTGACGCGCCGCGAGTTCGAGCTGCTGCGCTACCTCGTGGAGAATCGCAACCGCGTGCTCTCGCGCGATCGCCTGCTCGAGCGCGTGTGGGGCTACGACCGGATGATCGAGACGCGATCGGTCGACGTGCACGTCGGTAGGCTGCGCGGCAAGCTCGGCGCCGCCGGGAAGCAAATCGAAACGGTGGTGGGATTGGGCTACCGATTCATCGAGCCCGAGAAATAGATCTGCGATCGAGAACCAACTCTGAGATCCAGAACCAAATCTGAGATCTGAGATCTAATTTTCTTCCTGCCAGCCTTTGTTGCGGAGCGCGTCGAGCTCGATGCCGATCGAGCGGCGCGCCCGCTCGACGCGGTGCCAGTCGTGATATCGCACGCGCTTCACGACTTCACTATCCCGTTCTTCGCGAACTTCCCAACCGCCATCGATGGTGGCAATCAAGTACCGGCGGGTCTGTTCGTGGTTTCTCAGGTTCTTCTCGAAATGCATAAAGAAGGTATCTTGGCCCCATTCCACCGGAGGCGAGGTAAATTCGGCGTAACACTTTCTCGGGCGTACGCGATAAGTGCTATTGAATCAATGACTTACTTTGACATGCAGGACGCCGCGCCTGGTCCGCATACTGATGAGGTTCGGCCCGACTCGTGGCTCGCCGTCGACGTGAAACGGAATCGGCTGGCCGCACGAGATGTCCATCGAGGCAGCGGATCGCATCACGATGCCCGGCCCTTCCTGCAGGCGTCCGCCGAAAAATGCCGGGAGTTGCATGGCGATCTGGACCGCTGACATCGGCTCAACGATCACCACTTCCATCTGTCCATCGTCAAGGAGCGCGCGCGGAGCGATCTGCGCGCCGCTGCCGTACTGCCGCGAGTTGGCCAGTGCGATGAACATCGCTGTCCGATCGACGATGTCGCCGGTGAGTGGCTGGCCGTCGGCATCGGCCACCTTGCAGATCGAGTACGCGCACGCTTCGTAGGAGCGCAACTCGGCGATGGTGGCCAGGACATAGCCCATCAGGCCGCGGCGGTGGCCTTCAGTGGCGAGTCGCCCGGCGATGCACGCGTCGAGTCCGATGCCGGCAACATTGAAGAACAGCGAGCCATGCAGATCGCCGGCGTCGATCGCGCGCACGCTTCCGCCGGCGGCAATCGTCATCGCATCAGCGGCGTTGAGGGGAATCCCGAGGTCGCGGGCGAGGCCATTCCCCGAGCCGCCCGGAATGATCCCGAGCGGTATGCCCGTGCCGGCAACGCCCGCAGCAGCGCCGTTGACCGTGCCGTCGCCTCCCCAGACCGCAACGACGTCCACGCCACTGGCGACAGCTTCGGTGGCAAACCGGTTCGCATCGTTCGGACCGGTCGTGACACGAACCGCGGCGTCGTAGTTGTGTTGCGAGAAGATCGACGTGGCGAGGTCAACGCAGGCACCGATGGTCCCGGACCGTCCTGGGCCGGCGATCGGATTGACGATGACCGTCGCCCGGGCCGGCATCAGGGCGCGAGCGCGCGGAGGGCTTTGGGCGTCAGCATCCAGTGCAGCGTGCCCGGGCCGGTGGGCGTGGCCCCATCCGTCTCGATGAAGCACACGGCGCCCTTCTTGAACTCCACGCCGCCGCGTGCAGCGAGAAGACGGGCGGCGAGCTCGCCGAGATCGGGTTCATGACCCACGAGCGCGATCCTCCGGTACTTCTTCGCGTGCGTCTTGATCGCCTCGGTGATGGCCTGCGGGCGGCCGCCGGGCGCTAGTGCCTCCGACTCGACCACCGGCGGCTTCGGCTTCAATCCGGCCGACAGCAGCATCGCCGTCTCTCGCGCGCGCACGAGCGGGCTGGTGAGCACGAGGTCGATGACCACGTCCATGTCGATCAGGCCAGGCACCGATTCGGCGAACTTCTTCGTTCCGGCCGGCGTGAGCGGACGCTCGCGATCGTCGGGATACTTGGGGCCGCGCTCCGCGGCAATTGCGTGGCGGACGAGATAGAGCTCGATCTTGGTGGCCATCGTGTAAGGGTCAGGCGGCAGTACTGCTGCTCTTCGGTGGAGTGGATGCGGCCGTGACGGCATCGCAGAGTTTCAGCAGGGCCGCACGGCCCCGCATGTAGGCGGCGTGGCCGGCCCGGCATTCGTCCTCGAGAACGCGGATCAACTTCTTCAGCTCCGCCATGCCGCGGCGGTCGCGCGGGCTGTGCTTCGCCTGAACGGTGCGGGCGCGATCGATCAGCATCTCGAGATCGTGCATGCGGCCCAACAGGTCCTGCTGCTTCTTCAGGCGATTCAGCTGCGCCGTCGAGCGAGCCTTGGTGAGCTCGCGTTGAATCTCCAAGGCGTAGCGCAGCTTCTTCGCGGACACGCGGACACGGTGCAGACGATCGGCCAGGTAGATGCCACCGGCCCGCTCGATCGACGCCTTGAGCTCTACCGCGCGCAGCACGGCTTTCGCATTCGCCTCCGCGAGGGTGCTCCCCCTGGCGAGCGGCTTCGCTTCGGGCGCGGCGACGCGGACCAGCCGCTTGCGTAACTTGTCGAGCCGCGATGGCGTGATCTCGTCGAGCATCTCCTGCCGGCGGTGCTGCCGTTCTTCGGTCACGGCGTTGCGGACGCGGGTCAGCGCGCGCTGTGGGGCTGCGTCCTTCAGCTCCAGCTCGGCAAGTAACAGCAATGTAACGTCCAGCTCACGCACCGGACCGAGTGCGCGGGTGATCCGGCGGACGCGCTTGTCGGCGCGGTCGAGGGCGTCGGCATCGGCGCGAATGCCCAGCACGGGCAGCGCCTCTCGCAGGCGGCGCGACGCGACGCGTGCCTGGTGCACCGACACTTCGTCACCCGCCTGCGCGGCGGGCATGGCCCTCAGCAGCGAGACAAGCCGTTGGCGAAGGAGCGCGACTGAGAGGGCTGAATGCTCCATGCTAGGATGAGTCGCCAATTATATCCTTCGACTTGGCGTCGCGCGCACCGACGTTCGCGCGACACCTCGCTCAGGACCTCACAGTGCGACTTGCTGCGATCGACATCGGAACCAACTCCGTTCACATGATCGTGGTGCGCGTGCGCCCCGATTTCTCGTTCGAAATCATCGATCGTGAAAAGGAAATGGTCCGGCTGGGCGCCGGCGGCCTCGACGGTAAGCAACTCACGCCGGAATCGATGAACGCGGCGCTACAGGCGTTGTCGAAATTCGCACGGCTTGCACAATCACACCAGGTCGACGAAGTGCTCGCGGTTGCCACCAGCGCGACCCGCGAGGCCGAAAATGGCGGCGCGTTCCTGAAGGCGATCGAGCGCAAGACCGGCATCCGGGCACGACTGATCACGGGCACCGAGGAAGCCCGGCTGATTCACCTTGCCGCGGTCTACGGCGTCGATACGCCGAAGCCGGCGGTGGTGATCGACATTGGCGGCGGCAGCGTCGAGATCACGCTCGGCAGCGGCCGCGAAGTGGAGTTTGCGCGCAGCTTCAAGATCGGCGTCATTCGCCTCACCGAGCGGTTCGTCGATTCGGATCCGATCTCCAGCCGCGACGAGCGCAAGATGACCGAGTTCATCGGTGAACAGGTCGATCGCTACATCGATCACATCGTCGAGAACGGCTTCGATCGCGTGATCGGCACGTCGGGCACGATCCTCTCACTCGGGGCGGTGGCGACGGCGATCGATCGCGGCACGGTGCCGCAGGAATTGCGCAACCTGCGCGTGCCGGCGAAGAGCCTGCGGAGGCTACGGAAGACCGCCGTCGAGATGGATCTCGAGGAGCGCATGCACCTGCCGGGCCTCGATCCGCGGCGTGCCGACCTGATGGTGGCGGGCGCGGTCCTGCTCGACACCCTGCTGAAGAAGTTGAAAGCCGAAGAAATCACGCTGTGCGATCTCGCGCTGCGCGAAGGCGTGCTGCTCGACTACATCCACCGCCATCGCCGCGACATCGCGCGCGTCGACAAGTATCCGGACGTGCGGCGGCGCTCGGTGATCGAGCTGGCCGAACGCTGCGCCTGGGAAGCCGATCATTCACGGCAGGTGGCGGCGATCGCGCTGACGTTGTTCGACTACACCAAGCGCACTCACGGGCTGGGCGATCGCGAACGCGAGTGGCTCGAGTATGCCGGCCTGCTCCACGACATCGGCAACCACATCAGCTACGAGAAGCATCACCGGCATTCGTACTACCTGACCAAGAACGGCGACCTGCGCGGATTCGAGCCCGAGGAAATCGCGATCATCGCGCTCGTCACCCGCTACCATCGCCGCGCCATCCCGCGGAAAGAACACGAGGGCATGAGCGAGCTGACGAAGGATCAACGGCGCTCGGTGGAAGTGCTGTCGGCATTCCTGCGGCTGGCGGAAACGCTCGATCGCAGCCGGCACGGCGTGATCCGCGGCCTGCAGGTGCGCGAGCGGCTGGGTGAGATTCGCATCGACGTGCAGGCCGTTGGTGATGCCGAGCTCGAAGTCTGGGCGGCGCATCGCCAGGCCCGCGCCATGGAAGAAGCGCTCGGACGGAAAGTGCGGATTGAGAAAGTGCCGTACCGGAAAGGACTGAAGTCCGTGGACACGGAACTGGCGAAGCAGCATCCCGTGCCCACCCGCCGGGCACGCACCGATCGCCGCGCCGCCGCCACGGTCAGGACCACAGCCAGGCGCGCATCGCGCTGATGGCGGCCTAGCTCAGCCGGTGCTCAGCAGGTTCTGTAACACGGAATTAACGCAGCAGAAACTATCGCGAAACCCCTGCCGCATTAGGCTTAAGGCATGGTTTGGTCGCCCATTCGACTCACAATCGCAACAATGCGGTTGCTCGCTCAGGACAGGCATTCTCGTCACATTGCTGTTCCGGTGATGCTCGTGTTCACCTTAGCCGCCTGCGGCCCCAGCTCGCAGGATGCGCGCGGCGGCGGTGCTGTCGGCGGGTCCGGCGCCAAGACGCTGGTCAGCCTCGACGGCTCGAGCACGGTGTTTCCCATCAGTGAAGCGGTGGCCGAGGAATTCCAGAAGGCCAACCAGAATACGAACGTGAC
>JALDXK010000328.1:0-6909 GCA_032155105.1 Acidobacteriota bacterium | reverse complement strand
GCTCGTCGCGGAGTTGATGCAACAACTTGCCGCCGGCTTCGCCCGGGAGCGCCGCCAGTTCGAGCGGCCCATCGTGACCCCGGACGATTTCAGCAACTCGCCGACGGAAGCCTTGGGCTCGCTGGCGTTTTCGCCAGATGCCAAGACGCTGGCGTATCAACGGAGCAGCGACGGCGCGTTTGAAGTGTGGCTGTCCCCGGTGACTGGCGGGAAGCCGATCAAGTTGACGCCGCCGTCGAACGTGGTGCATTACCAGGATGCCCCATCGTGGTCTCCAGATGGCCAGTGGATCGCCTTCACGACCAATGAGGGCACAGGCAACAATTTGCTCAAAAAGATTCGCGTCGGCGCCAGGGAGGCGGTGGCGCTCACTGACACGATCGCCGGAAATACATACACCCAGACGCAATGGTCGCCCGACGGACGGTTCATCGCATGCCAGCTTCGGGCCGGCCTCTCGCTCGTGGCCGCTGACGGGGGGGGCATCACGCTCCTCGTGCCCGACGAGGGGTTCCTCGCGTTTACGTGGTCGCCGGATGGCGGCCGCATCTTTGCCTTGGCCGACAGCGAGGTCGTCGGCCACTTTGCCCTGGTGGAAATCGACGTGATCTCCAAAGAACGACGGGAGTTGAACGCCGACTTGGGATCCATCCCCGTAGCCAACCAGCCGATACGCGGCTTTTCGTTTCAGCCTGGGCTGGGATTTCTCACGTCCTTTGCCAGCGCCCGGTCGGATGTGTGGCTGCTTGGGGGATTTCAGCCACCGCTCACCTGGATCGGCCGCATGCTGGGCCGTTTCCGCTGAAACCCCACGATATCCCCAGATGTGGCGAGCTAGTTCGGAGCTACTATTCCTCAGCTTTACTTTCGAGTTCCGAGGGAGGTTGTGATGAAACGCGGCATGTGGTTGCTGGCGGTCGTGGTCCTGTTGCTCTCCAACGTCGGCCCGCTGGCGGCCTGCGGTGACAAGTTCCTGGGCGCCGGTCGCGGGCCTCGCTTCTCGAAGGTCTATGCGGCAATCTATCCCGGCCGCCTGCTGTTATATGCACCCGCCAAGGGCGAATTGGCCGGCATGAACGGGCTCGACAAGGCACTGCGCCGGGCCGGTCACCAGGTGATGATCGCCAAGGACCTGCCGACCTTCACCAAGGCGCTGCAGGATCGCGCCGTCGACATCGTGCTGGTCGACAACGCCGACCTCACCGAGGCAGGCGGCATCGCCAAGGAGATCGCCGCCAAGCCCACCGTGCTTCCGGTCACGAAATCCGCGGTGAACTTCCTCAAGACGCTCGACGAAACCATGAAGACGCGGCTGTCGTTGAAGCCCTTCTCGGGCGGCGGGGGCCGGCAATGAAAAAGCATGCGCTCGTGGTCGCTGCCATCCTGTTGATGGCTGCCTCTCCGGCGGTCGCGCAGGCGTGGCTGCCGTCGCAGGGAGAAATCAGCACCTCGTTCGTGTTCTCGAATTCGTTCGTCGACGAGCACGATCTCAACGGTCTCCGCGACAAGAACAGCGACATTTTCACCAACACGCTGCTCGCCGACGTGACCATCGGCCTGCGCGACAATTTGTCGCTGACCCTGGCGTTGCCGATCGTGAGCTCGAAATTCGTGAGCGCGGGCACGCCGCCGCATCCCACGATCCAGGACGATGGCCAATACCACACCACGGCAACGGACCTGCGCTTCGACGTGCGCTACAACGCCTATACCCGCGGCAATTTCGTCGTCACGCCCTTCCTCGGCTCGGTCACGCCGGCACACAAGTACGAGTACTTCGCGCACGCGGCGCCGGGGCGGCGCGTCAACGAGCTGCAGATCGGTACCCTCGTGGGCACCACGCTCGACGGCATCCTCCCCGGCATGTTCGTGCAGGCCCGCTACGGCTTCGGGATCCAGGAGAAGTACGCCGACGTGAGGCACAACCGCAGCATGTTCAGCGGAGAGCTCGGGTACTTCGCGACACCCGACATCCGCGTCTTCGCCATGGCCTCCGGCCAGGTGACACACGGCGGCGTCGATTTGACCCCGACCGCACGGCTGGTCTGGCCGGACCACAAGTGGCGCAATCACGATCGCATTACGCGCGAGAACTTCACCACCGTCGGCGGCGGAGTGGGCTGGAGCGTGAACGACGTGCTCGACGTGTTCGGCTCGTATACGACGATGGTGCAGGCGCGAAACACGCACGTGCTCGAGCGCGGCATCCTGTTCGGCGCGAGCATCCGCCTGCAGAAATCGTCGTTGGAGCGTGGCATCGTCAACCTGAGCGCCGGCAACCGCATTGCGCGGTGCGCCTGCCAGAAGGGCCTCGCGCTGAAGCGTTAAATCGTGTCGGTCGACGAGGACTGCTGCGCCGAACGGTACGTCACACAGAGGGTCCCGAAGCGTACCTGCGCGCCGTCGCGCAGGGCGATCGGGCCCTCAACTCGCATCTCATCCACGAACGTGCCGTTCTTGCTGCCCAGGTCGCGCAGCCGCGCGGCCGTGCCTTCGACGACCAGCGCCGCGTGCTGGCGCGACACGCTGGGTGAGGGCAGCGCCACCACGCCCTCGCCCTCGCGGCCGAGAATGGTCTCTCCAGTTCTTAGCGGCAGCCGCCAGGTGTCGGCGACGAGCCATCCGAGGATCGGTTCGGCCGTGTTGACGCCGGCGTCGTGTTGGATCTCGCCGCTGAAGGCGTACCCGAAACGGTGGAGCGTGCGAATCAGTCGCGGCGCGCGGCCATCGTCGCCGAGCGCCTCGCGCGCATCGGCCACCACGCCGGTCAGCGTGGCTTCGGCGATGTGGGTGTCGGGCCACAACTGGGCCGTCAGCTCGGTCTTCGAGACGGCGTTTGGTGCGCGCGCGAGAAGCGCCAGGATGAACTCGAGCGTCTTGGGCGCGACGTGGATCTCCTGTCCGTCGCGCCAGATCAGCCGCCGCCCGCCGTCGACCACGAACTGCTCGAACGTGAACCGCATGCCTCTCTCGTTATTTCTTTTGTTGTTGCACGACGTTCATCGCGGTCGTGATCATCGCGGCGACGTCGGCGACGTTCGACGGCAGGATGATCGTGTCGGCGTTGTTGATCACCTTGCCGAACTCGGCGATGTACTGCTCGGCGACTTTCAGCTGAATGGCCTCGGGGCCGCCAGGGGCCCGCGTCGCTTCCGCCACGCGTTTGATGCCTTCTGCGGTGGCGGTGGCCACCGCGAGGATGGCGGCGGCCTGGCCTTCGGCTTCGTTGATCTGCTGCTGCCGCCGCGCTTCCGATGCCTTGATCACCTGTTGCTTGTCGCCTTCGGCCGAGTTGATGGCGGCGTCGCGCTGGCCTTCGGAGGTCAGGATCACCGCGCGTTTCTCACGCTCGGCCCGCATCTGCTTTTCCATGGCCGCGAGGACGTCGGCCGGCGGGGTGATGCTCTTCACTTCGTAGCGCAGCACCTTGACGCCCCACGGCTCGGTGGCCTTGTCGAGCTCCGCGACGACTGAGATGTTGATGTTGGTCCGTTCCTCGAACGTCTTGTCCAGGTCGATCTTGCCCACCTCGCTGCGCAGCGTCGTTTGGGCGAGCTGCGAAATCGCGAAGATGTGATCGGAAATGCCATACGACGTCCGCTCCGGGTTCATCACCTTCAGGTACAGCACGCCGTCGACCTGCACCTGCACGTTGTCGCGCGTAATGCAGATCTGCGCCGGGATGTCGAGGGCGCTCTCTTTCAGGGTGTGCTTGTAGCGCACCACGTCGATGAACGGCACCAGGATGTGAAAGCCGGCGTCGAGCACGCCGGCAAACCGACCCAGCCGCTCGACCACGAACGCGCTTTGCTGCGGCACGACGATCGCCGTCTTCGCCAGAATAATCAGCGCAACGATGGCAAACACGATGACAACGAACAGACCACCTTCCATATCTCTCCTTGACTGTGAACTGTCAACTGCTGACTGAACTCTTAACTGTCGACTGTCGACTGCCGACTGTTATTCCGGAACAACCGTCAGCGTCAGCCCGTCAACGGCGGCGACCCGCGCGCGTTGACCGGCATCCAGCGTCACGTCGCTGGTGTTGCGCGCGCTCCACGTGGATCCGCGCACTTCGACCTTGCCGACGACGCCCGGCAACAGCCGCTCCTGCACGACGGCGAGGCCGCCGACGAGGGAATCGACATTCGGCGGTGGGGGAATCTGTACTTTGGCCTGGAGCCGGCCGCGGAACACCAGCAAGTAGACGACTGACAGGGCGCTGAACGCGAGCCACTGTGCCCACGACTGTGCAATGAAGTGCAGGCCAGTGAGGAGGCCTACGGTGAGAGCGCCGAGGCCGAAGAAGATGATGAAGAAGCCGCTCGGCGTCGCGAGTTCTGCTACCACGAGAGCGAGCCCGCCGGCGACCCAGAGCCACCAATCCATAGGCGTGATTATAGAAGGTTACGGCCGGGATGGCGGGGAGTTCAATGCGGGAATTCCGATGAGTCGATGCGATAAGATCGAGGGTTCATGCCATTGATTCTGGTTACCAATGACGACGGCGTTGCGTCGGAAGGAATTCACGCGCTTGCGGATGCCATGAAGCCGCTCGGCGACGTGGTAGTGGTGGCGCCGCTGCAGGAGGCGAGCGCGATCGGCCACGCGCTGACGCTGCGGCGGCCGCTGCGCATCGAGACGGTGAGCGAGGGCGTCTATGCCGTGGACGGCACGCCCACCGATTGCGTCAACCTCGCCTGCGCGATCATCCTCAAGCGCGTGCCAGACCTGGTCGTGTCGGGCATCAACAAGGGGTGGAACCTTGGCGACGACATCACCTATTCCGGCACCGTCTCAGGCGCCCTCGAAGGTGCGCTGCTCGGCACGCCTGGCATCGGTGTGTCGCTCAAGCGGATGGCGACGTATGATTTTGGCCCGTCGGCAGCAGCGGCCGCGAAGGTCGCCAGGGCGGTGTTGAAGCACGGCCTCCCGCCGCGCAACTTCATCAACATCAACGTGCCGCCGGGCATGCCGAAAGGCATGCGCGTGACGACGCAGGCCAAACGGAATCACGTGACGAAGATCGACGCCCGCACCGATCCGCGCGGGAGCAACTACTACTGGATCGAAGAAGCGCTGGACGAATACCATCCCGACAGTGGCCGCTCGGATTACGAAGCCGTGAAGGAAGGCTATGTGTCGGTCACGCCGCTACAGCCCGATATGACTGCATATGAAGCGCTCGCTCCTCTGGTCGAGCATCTTAAGTAGCCTCCTCGCCGTTGCGACGCTGAGTGCGCAATCGCCCCGCACACCCACGGCGAGGCTGCTTTCAGCGTCGAAGCTGCACCTGCCTGGGGAAGTCGACTCCAACAATCCGGCTGTCTGGTCGCTCGTCGACGGCGTGCAGCGATTGTTCGTGGTCAGTTCGTGGGGCGGCATTCCGACACGGGCCGCCGGCACGGCGATCGACGCATTGCGAGACGAGGGTCCGGTATCGTTCACGGCGCATCCTGGTCACGGCGTGTGGATCGAGGCGATTGTTCCGGCCGACGATGGCACATGGTACGCGTATTACCATCACGAGCGGCCGGCGGACCTGTGCGGCAGGTCGGATCGTCAACTGCCGCGCATCGGCGCGCTGAAGTCGATCGATCGCGGAGAGTCGTGGGACGACCTCGGCATCGTGCTCGACGCGCCGCACGGCTCGGAAGCGTGCGATTCGACGAACCGCTTCGTCCTCGGCGGTGTCGGCGACGTCACCGCGGCGCTCGACGCGGACTCGAAAGATCTCTACCTCTATTTCAGCCAGTACTCACGCGATCCAGCATCGCAAGGCGTGGCAGTCGCCCGTCTTGCCTGGGCCGATCGCGATCAGCCGGCGGGGAAGTTGTCGGTCTGGAACGACGGCGCGTGGCTGCCCGAGGGCTCCGGCACGCCGTTGTGGACCGCGCGCCAGCCATTTCACGATCGCGGCGCCGCGGCCGACGTGTTCTGGGGACCTGCCATCCACTGGAATACCTATCTCGAGCAATACGTGATGCTGCTCAACCGCGCGAAGGACGACCAGTTCAACCAGGACGGCATCTACGTCTCGTTTTCCCCGACCCTGTCTGACCCTTCGCGATGGTCCACGCCGGTGCGAATCCTGAGCGGCGGCACCTGGTATCCGCAGGTGATTGGGACGGAGGTCGGTACTGGCAGCGATCGCGTCGCTGGTAAGCGCGCGCGGTTCTTCATGACCGGCCGGTCCGATCGCTTCATCGAATTCGAGAAGTAAGCACCCGTACGCACCGTGGTTCTAGGGATTAGGTGCAAAGTGAAGGTTAAGGTAGACTGTGATTCTTCGGGGCGTGGCTCAGCTTGGTAGAGCGCTCGGTTCGGGACCGAGAGGCCGCTGGTTCGAATCCAGTCGCCCCGACCACTTTCAAGGATGCTTTAAGGGCTCGGGAAACCGGGCCTTTTGCATGTACGACGGTTCAGTGCGCCATCGAACCACCCTGTAACCTTGTAACCCTGTAACCCTTGTAACCGCCTTGTTGTCAGCCCTGCCGTAGTAATTTCTTCCGCAGCTTCGCGCGATTGTGTGCACGCAGCTCAACTGCAATGCGCGGAAGGTCGTGAAGGAGCTGCCGATATAATCAAACGCCCCGGCACGATATGCCCCATCTGCTGATCGTTGACGACTCCCAGACAATTCGACGCATGGTGAAAGTTGCGCTCGCGCCGTTGTCGATGGACACCATCGAGGCGGCATCGGGTCTCGAAGCGATCGAACAGCTGGCCGTCGCGCCCGTGCAGCTGATGGTGCTCGACCTCAACATGCCCGACATGCACGGGCTCGAAGTGCTGGGCTTCATCCGCAGCAACCAGAAGTTCCACCACATTCCGGTGATGGTCCTGACCACGCGCGGCGACGATGCGAGCCGCGAGGCGGCGTTGCAGGCCGGCGCCACCCGTTAT
>JALDXK010000327.1:0-6918 GCA_032155105.1 Acidobacteriota bacterium | reverse complement strand
GCGCGTGTAGAACAGCACATCGTGCGGCAGGCCCTGGGCCTGCAGCGCCTCGAAGCCCGCGACATTCACCTTCATGCGCTCGAGCACGCCGCGGTCCCGCACTTCGGCGATCAGGAACGGCAGTCCCACCGACACGGACTGCGGGCGGTGCGTGATGGTCACGACATCTGACGGCGATATCGAAACGGCCGCGGCGACGAGACCGGGCTCAGTGCTGACACCGATCGACAGCGGCTTCGGGGCCGAGAGCGTGCAGTGAAACCCGCCGTCGATCCGTTGAATCTCCACCGGCACCGGGCCCGCCTGCTCATCGAACGTCACCGTGGTACCGGCGCCAATCTCGCCGAGCTCCCCAAGCGATGCGAGCACGAACGCCGTCCCGACGTTCGGGTGCCCGGCGAAGGGAATCTCCTTCGCCGGCGTGAAGATGCGCACGTGCCGCGTCGCCGTGGACGATGGCAGCACGAAGGTGGATTCGGAGAAGTTGAACTCGCGGGTAATCTGCTGCATCTGGGCGGTGGTCAGCCCCGAGGCTTCCGGCAGGACCGCCAGCTGGTTGCCGCCGAACCGGCGGTTGGTGAAGACATCGCAGATCAGGAACCGGTAGCGCATCCACGCAATATATCCGCTGCGCATCTCGCCGTGCCGGTACAGACGGCACCGCGATGAACAGCGGCAGCGACGAATGCCGGTGGACCGCGCGGCGTTATTCGGAGCGCAGCGTCACGATCGGGTCGACCCTCGTCGCGCGATAGGCGGGCACGAGCGTCGCGACAATGCCCACCATCACCATGAGCACGGCCACCGCGGTGAACGTCCCAGGGTCGTGGTGGTCTACACCGTACAGCAGCGTCGTCATGACGCGGACCAGCGCCGCCGCCAGCACCAGGCCCAGCACCACCCCCATCAGCGTCGGCTTGAGCCCCTCGATCACCACCAGCCGCAACACGCCGGCGCTGGGCGCGCCGAGCGCCATGCGGATGCCGATTTCGCGCACGCGCTGGCGCACCGTGTAGGCCAGCACGCTATATATCCCGACCGTGGCCAGTACGAGGGCAAGCAGCGCGAATGCGCTGAGCAGCATCATCGCGAACGGCCGTTGGCCAAGGGACTGCTCGACCACTTCGTCCAGCGTCGCGATGTCGAGCACCGGCTGCTCAGCATCGACGGCGCGAACGGCGCCGATGAGCGACCGCGTCAAGATTCGCGGATCGCGGCTGGTGCGCACGGTGATGGTCGAGCCGCCATAGGCAAACTGGGCCGCGGGCGCGTAGATGGCGGTTTCGGCGCTCGCGGCACTCTCGTCGAGCGCACCGGTCTTGACCTCGCGCACGACACCCACGACTTCCGCGACTTCCTTCGTCATCATCGTCAGCGTCAGCCGCTTGCCGATCGGATCGTCGTTCGGCCAGAAGCGTTTCGCCGTACCCTCGCTGACCACCACTACCGCGGGCATGCCGTAGCCATCAGCGGCCGTGAAGTCGCGACCCGCCAGCATGCGAATCCTGGCGGCCTCGAAATATCCAGGAGACGCCAAGCGCACAGCCACCACCGGCATCTCCGATTCCTTCATCGCCGGCTGGCCCGCGACGGCGACGTATTGCGTAGAGCCGCCCTGCAGCGGCAGCGAATCAATCCACGCCACGGATTCCACGCCCGGGAGGGCGCGCACGTTGCCGGTCACGCGCTCGAAGAACTGGTTGCGCTGTTCAGGCGTCGCATATTTTGCCTCGGGAATATTTACCGTCGCGGTGAGCGTGTTGCTCGCGTCGAATCCCGGATCGACGGCACGTAACCCGCTCAAGCTGCGCATCAACAACCCGGCGCCAATCAACAGCATCAAGGCGAGCGCCACTTCGGAGACGACCAGCAGGTTGCGTATGCGGCCGTGGCCGCTCGATGAATTCCCGCGACCCGACCCGGTCTTCAGCGCATCGTTGGCGTCGCGGCCGGTGAGCTGCCATGCCGGCACGAACGCGGCTGCCAGGCCGGTGGCGAGCGCAACAGCGGCCGTGAACACCAGGACACGTGTGTCGACGGTGATCTCGCTGGCGCGAGGTAACGCGGTGCCGAATGCCGCGGTGAGCACATCGACGCCATAGTACGCGGCGAGGAACCCTGCCAGTCCGCCACCGGCACCGAGCACCAGTCCTTCGGCAAGCAATTGCTGGATGACGCGCATGCGGCTGGCGCCAAGCGCGCCCCGCAGCGCGATTTCCTTGGCGCGGCCGTGCGTCCGCACCAGCATCAGGTTGGCGAGGTTGGCACACGCAATCAGCAGCACGAACGCCACCGCGCCGAGCAGCACGAGCAGCGACGCCCTGACATCGCCGATCATGTCCTCGTGCAGCGGACGGACGAGGCCGCCCCAGTCCTTGTTGTCGTCCGGATACGCGATCGCGAGCCGCGTCGACATCGCGTCCATGTCGGCCTGCGCACGGGTCACGTCGATGCCGGGCTTGAGCTTCGCAATGCCGCGATAGTTGTGGTTGTTGCGGGTCGCGCGGTCTTCGGCCGTCCAATACAGCGGCACCCACACCTGCGCCTCCTGCACGAACGTCGTCACCGGCGGCACGACGCCAATCACGGTATGCGGGACACGGTTGAGCGTGATGGTCTTGCCGATGATCGACGGATCGCCGCCGAAGCGGGTCCGGAAGAACGCGTCGCTCAGCAGTGCCGTGCGCGGCCCGCCGGATCGGTCGTCATCTCTGGTGAAGCCGCGACCGAGCGTTGGCGAGAGCCCGAGAATCGGCAGAAAGTCGGCCGACGCGCGCAACGCGTTCACCGACTCGGGTTCGCCGTGACCGGTGAGCGTCTGGCGGGCGCCACGATAGATGGCCAGCCGGTCGAACACCTGGTTCTGCTCTTCCCAGTCGATGAAGTTGGCCGGCGAAATCGCGAAGATCGGAGTGTTGAACAGCGACTGCGGCGGCGTTTGCCACAGCCGCATGATGCGGTCAGCATCGGCAAACGGCAGCGGCTTGAGCACCACCGCGTTCACCACGGTAAAGATCGCGGAATTCACGCCGATGCCGAGGCCCAGGATGACGACGCCGGCCAGCGCGAATCCCGGCGTCTTGATCAACGTGCGGCTGCCGTAACGCAGGTCGCGGACCAGCGACTCGAACGCCGGCAGGCCGCGTCGATCGCGATACTCCTCCTTCGTACGCTCGACGCCGCCGAGGGCCAGCAGCGCCCGGCGCCTCGCTTCCTGCGGTGTCATTCCGGCGGTGATGTTGTCGTCGACGTGCAGCTGCAGGTGGCTCTCGATCTCCGCCGAGAGGTCGCGCTCTGCGCGCGCGGAACCAAACACACCGAACAACCGCACGAACCAGGCACGCAGGGGCTTCACGACACCTTCCCTTAATTACAGCGCAGCGTCGACACCGGATCGACGCGCAAGACGCGGCTCGCGGGAACCACTGCCGCCGCGAGCGCGACGAGCAGCAGCACACCTGCCACGCCAGCAATGGTCACCGGATCGGCGGCGCCGATGCCGAACAGTTGATGAGACACCAGGGGCGACAACCCCAGTGCAACGACGATGCCCGCGACCACACCGACCGCGGTCAGCAAGAGGGCCTGCCGCACGACGTGGCCAACCAAGCCGCGAGGAGAGGCGCCGAGCGCAAGGCGGATGCCCATCTCGCGCGTCCGTTCCGCCACCACCAGCGTCAACACGCCATACACGCCAACCGCCGCGAGCACCAGTGCCAGCAGTCCGAACGCGGTCACGAGCGCCATCAGGAACACGCGCTCGCTCACGGATGCCGTGCGCAGGTCGTGCATGGTGCGGATGTTGGTGGGCACGATCGCCGCATCGACGTCGCGAATCGCCGCGCGGATCGACGGGGCCATGCGGGCCGGGTCGTCGGCCGTGCGAATCACCAGCAGCGGCGCTACGGGCGGTCCTTGCCGGTAAGTGATGTAGACCTCCGGAACCGCCGCCACATCGAGACGTTGATGACGCAAATCGCCAATCACCCCGATGACGGTTGCCTGACGCACCGGCGAGCTCGCGCCAAGGTGCAGCTGCCGGCCGATCGGATCCTCGTCACCAAACATTCGCTGCGCGAACGCTTCGTTGATCATCACCACCGGCGGGGCCTTCGCATGATCGGCGTCGGTGAACCCGCGGCCGCGTCGAAGCGGGATGTTCATGGCGCCGAAGTAGTCGTGCACCGCGCGCCGGAAATCCGCTTCCGGCCACTGACCGTCCGGCGGCACGCGGCCCTCGACGGCCACCTGGGTGGTGGAATTGGTCCCGCCCAACGGCAGCCGCGTGGTGCCACCCACCGACACCACGCCTGGAACCGCTTCGAGCCGCTGGAACAGTTGCTCGTAGAACGTGATGCGCTTCTCGTTGGTGTCGTAGCGCGCCGGCACCGACACCTGCATCGTGAGCAGGTGATCGGCGCGAAATCCCGGATCGACGTTGAGCACCGCGAGAAAGCTGCGGCCGAGCAGTCCAGCGCCGATGGTCAACACCACGGCGAGGCCCACTTCGGTGGCCACCAGCGTTCCGCGCAGCCGGCGGCGCCCATCGGACGATGAGCGGCCGCCTTCCATGAGGGCGCTGCGGACCGGCACCCGTGCGGCGCCGAGTCCAGGCAGGACGCTGACCGCCATGCCGCACGCCACCGCGACGGCCATGGTGAACATCACGACGGTGACGTCTGTGGTCACCTCGGCGAGGCGCGGTGTTCCGGCAGGCGAGAGCCGCACGAGCAGCGGAGTAGCCCATCTCGCCAATAACAGGCCGAACAATGCGCCGCTCCCCGATAGCACGAGGCCCTCGACGATCACCTGTTGAAGCAGGCGCGATCGCTTCGCACCGAGGGCGGCACGCAAGGCCAGCTCGCGCTGCCGCGCCACCCCGCGCGCGAGCATGAGATTCGCCACGTTCACGCACGCGATCAGCAGCACCACGCCGACGCTGCCGAGAAGCAGCAGCATGCCCGACCGCACGGGTGCGACGGCCTGCTGGTGCAATGGCACCGCGTGCGCCGACCAGCCGCCGTTCACGTCCGGGTAGGCGTCCGCGAGCGCGCGCCAGGCATTGGTGAGATCGGCGCGGGCGGCGTCGATCGACACACCGTCCTTCACGCGCGCGACCACTGCGTGCATCCTGGCGCCGCGGTCGGTGCTGCCTGGCTTCGGATCGAGCAGCGGGATCCAGAAGTCGACCTCGGACGAGGCAACGAAGCTCACCGTGGCCTGCAGCATCGACGGATACGGCAGCGTGAAGCCACGTGGCATCACGCCAACCACCCGCGCCGCCGTCCGGCCCTGTCCAAACGTGCGGCCCACCACGCCGGGATCGCCGCCGAACTGCCGCTGCCAGAATCCATGGCTGATCACGATCACCGACGGATCGTCGCCGCGCTGTAGCGTGCGTCCGTGCAGGGGCGGTGTCCCGAGCACGTCGAAGACCGACGCCGTGACTTGCGCGCCGTTCACCGTGACGCCCTCGCCATTGATCGGCACGGTGCCGGGGATGATGTTGGCCTGCACCATGCCAAGCCCGTCGATGGTGGTCATCGTGCGGGCGAGGTCGAGCGCGTTCTCGCGCGACATGGCGTTGGCCTCGCGGCGTATCTCGGGATGGCTGGTCCAGATCGTGATCAGCTGTTCGGGCCGCTCGTATGGCAGCGGCGCGAACAACACCGCGTTCACCACGCTGAAGATGGCGCTGTTGACGCCGATGCCCAGTGCCAGCGTCATCACGCACGCCAGTGCGAAGCCGCGGGTGCGGGCGAGGCCGCGGATCGCGTAGCGCAGATCCTGCGCGATCGACTCCAGCGCCGGCAGGCCACGTCGATCGCGCTGCGCCTCCTGAACCGCGGCAACGCTGCCCAGCTTCGCCAACGCGCGCCGACGCGCCTCATCCGGCGTCATGCCGGCGCGAATGTTGTCGGCGGTGTGCAGATCGATGTGGCTCTGCAGCTCCTCGGCAAAGTCCTGCTCGCCGCCGCGCGGCCGCACGACACCCAGCACCCGAAGCAGCCACGCGCGGAGCATTCTCATCGCCACACGGAGTTCTTTTCGATCTCAGTCATATTGGTAACCCATAGGAACGTTACCGTTGCTCCTATGGGATTGCAATAGGAATAGACGGCACAAGGGTTCCGAGGGTTGCACAGGTTCCAGGTGTTCAATGGCGAGGTTTCACCAACTCGACCATTGAACACATTGGAACGTCTGGAACCTTTGCGTTTTTTTGCACGGAAAACGGCCGCGCCGCCTTGATTCGGCCGCCGTGGCCGAACTACTGTTGGGCTGTCGGCCGCCGCTTCCCCATCTGCTGTTTCGCGGCGGCTTCCGTTGAAACCCGTGAGCCAGGCGACTGTGAACTCCTTGCCTGTACTCGTGTGCGACGGCATTCGTCTACGCGAAGTACATGTGTCAGATGCGGCGGCCCTAACGGCCTTGTTCCAGATGCCGGAGGTATCGGCCTATCTCGACCCCCCTCCCGGCACCGTCGATGAATTCTGTACGTGGATTGCCCTGAGCCAGTCGCGCCGCGTCGACGGCCGCGCCGCCTGTTACACGCTGCTCACGGGCGACAACGAAGTCTCGGGCCTCTTCATGGCGCTGCGTCTCGAAAACATGAACCGCGCCGAGATCGGCTTCGCGCTCAACCCGAAGCTGTGGGGCACCGGCGTCTTCATGAAGACGATGCACCTGTATCTCGATTTCCTGTTCAAGGAGTGGGGCGTCAAGAAGCTGATGGGGAAAACGCTCGAGCAGAATGCGCGCGGCGTCGGGGCGATGCGCAAGCTCGGCGCCACCGTGCTCGAACGCGCCGAACGGAACGGGGTGCCCGAGTACGTGTGGACGATAGAGAAAAGTGAAAAGTTAAAAGTGAAAAGTTAAAAGTGAAAAGTTAAAAGTGAAAAGTTAAAAGTGAAAAGT
>JALDXK010000326.1:0-6923 GCA_032155105.1 Acidobacteriota bacterium | reverse complement strand
ATCTGCGTGTTAGCTGCGGCGATCTCACGACTCTTGGCCGGCTCCGCGAGTGCCGCCGCCGCTTTCTTCCGGGCCTCGGCCGCTGCAACTGCGCCCTCGCGCACCGCCTTTGCGGCATCGACGCGCACGGGAGCATCGGTCTCGGCCTGCTTCTTCGCCGCCGTCGCGGTGTCCGCGCGTCTGCTCGCGGCCGCCTCCCGCCCGGCACGGTCCGCCGCCGCGTTCAGTTCGCGTTGGACCGCGGCCTCCTGTCTCTGCGTCAGGCGCCGGGCCGCTTCACGCTCGCGACGGTCGCTGACCGCATCGCGTGCGGCTTGAAGGCTGGCCGCCTCGTCGGCTCGCGTCTCAGCCACGTTCTCGCGCTGGGCGAAGCGGAGGTCCGCGTCCCGCGCGCGCGCCCGCGCTTCCTTTTCGGTGGCCTTGTGGCGCGCGTCGGCCGTGGAGGTCAGCTCTCGAATACGCGCGTCGTACTGATCACGGAGTGCCTTGATGGTGTCGTTCAGTTCAGCGCGTAAGCCTTCGCGGTGTGCGATGAGATCGGTCCAGGCAGCATCGGTCGCGCTCAGTGCCGCGCCGCGGACAACCGCGTCTGTTGAGATGCGGAGCACCGCGGGGTCGGACGCAACCTGCGCCATGCGATCGCGAGGAATTTGCGCCGTGACGGCGAAGAGGTCCGCGTGCACGCGTGGTTGCCCGCTCACACCACCCAACGACATCAGATCCGTGAGCAAGCCAGCGACCCGGGCCAACGCCTGCTGGTTCGGCGCGGTGCGGACGATCACTCTGAGCACCGCTTGTGTGCCGGCCGCAAGCTCCTGCTGCACGGCCAGGTCGGTCGTGGCACGTGGTGTAGGCGCACACACGGCGATTAACGTGATGGCGACAACGAGAGTGCTCCAGCGACGACAGCTCATGGCGAGTTGCAAGAGCACAGGCAGTGCCACCGCCGCAGAGCTTGACCCGCGCTGCGCTTATTCGTTTTGTTGGCAGACATTTAGCGGCACCGAGAAGAGGATCTGTGATGGAGGCTGCGACGACCTTGCTGTCTCAAAAGCAAACAGTGAATCACCCGTCACCCCATACAGAGTAATCAGTCTAGAGGGAAATGTAGGATCCACTTACTCGAGCAAAAAGAACAGGATAGGACTCAAAGGAGTATTAAGAGTCAATAACTGTCTCTGTAGTGTAACGTCTTAGCCCAGACCACTTGTTGACGATAAATACCAGCTAAAGCATTTAAATTAAAAGACTTAAACTCAGTTTACCTCAACAGTATGTGTTCCTAAATAGAACAGCGTTTGCGCAAAGTGTCGACCTCGCCCGCTTCAAACAGTCGGAGCTCCTGCTCACCACGCGTAGCCAAGCTTCAGGTACACACCGCGGTTGTCTGTGATGCCCTGCGCGTACTCGAGATTCACGTTCATGCGCTCCTTGGGTTTGAGCACGAACTGCACGCCAGCCCCAATGGTCGGATAGACGCTGCGGTCGAGCGGGACCGGCGCCTCTCCATACAGCCCCGCAGCACCGGCAAACAGCGTGGCGCCCCAGCGCGCCGTGAACGACCAGCGTTCTTCGACTTCAAGTGAGGACATATAGGGCGAGAGGTATTGACCTTGTTTGTAACCGCGAAGAATGACCGTCCCTTGCGCGGCCGAAGGGGCATCGCTCGTCAACCAGTTGTACTGGCGCACCGCCAGGACGTGGCCGCCGCCGTGCTTCCAGAACGTCTTGAGGTCGACGCGATACGCATCGAACGACTCGGCTCCGCCGAGTGCCTCACGATAGGCAATATTGTTGACGTTCAAGAACCAGCCAGCCGTGGGCATATCTTCGTTGTCACGCGAATCGTGCATCAGCACGGCACCCACCCCCGCAGACGTGAAGCCGCGCACACCCAGTGTCTCGAGCACGAGATCGTCTTCCGCGGTCGCTCCCAGTACCTGGACATTGGCGGCACTCCCCTGGGCGCCGATGAACCAGTTTCCTGTGGCACGAAACAGATACCGTCCCGCGACGGCCTTCAGGTCATCTTCGGTCTTCAGCGGCTGGCCGGTCCCGAGATAGTCGTCGTAGTCGTTCTTGATCAGCCCGAACGCAGTAATCATCACGATGCGATGGTGATCGGCGCCAGAAGACGTGCGGGCAAACGCGCTGAAGATCTGTGAGTGTGTGGAGGTGTATCTGTAGGTCACGCCGAAGAGCGACACGCGGCTCTTCGGATCGAAGACGTGCATGTAGGCGCCCAGGCCGCCAAGTGCAGTCCCGAGTTTCGGACTCGACGAGAACATTGGCACGAGCAGCCATGGCGACCGCGCCTCTTTCTCGGCGGGCGGCTGCGCAGGATCCGGCGACGGTGGTTGCGCGAGTGCCGGCCCCGATAATCCGACGGCGAGCAAGAGCACCAACAGTCGCGTGACGAGATGTCTCATGGTTGCAGGGCCCTCTTCAGAATCACCGGAAGCTCCTTTCGCCGGCGTTTCATGAACGCTCGAAAGCCTGCGGCGGAGAGACCCAGGACCTCACCGATCATCGGCTGCGCGGCGAAGGGGTACAGGCAACTGCCGACTAACGTGATGAAGAACTGGTCGGCTGACACGGGGGAAGTTTTTGTCGGTTGGTTGTGCTCCTCGATCTGCTCGCGGAGCTTGTCGATCATGCGGCGCGCCGCCTGGCGTCGTTCCGGGGAATAGAAGTCTTCGACGAAGTCCGGATGCCGCGCGGCCTCGCTGATGACGTACGGCAGGAGATACGGGTGACGCGTGAGCCGGGTGTAATAAGCGTCGACGAACCGATCAATCTTGTCGTGGAGCGAAAGGTCGGACGCCATCATCTGCAGGATGCCCGGGACAAATGACGAGGCGACGCGAAGCCAGACTGCTCGAGCGAGGTCCGCCTTCGATCGGAAGTGGTAATGCAGGAGCGCTTTATTCACGCCTGCCTGATCGGCGATCTCCCGCATGCGCGCACCGTCGATGCCGCGCCGGACGAAGATGTCGTCGGCGGCGTCGAGGATTCGGGTCTTGGTGTCGGTGGCGGTTTGGCTAGACGGTTTAACCACCTGGTGAGCATGGCAATGGCCGTACCCGCCAACACCTCGTCGATTTCCCTGGATTCTTGTCAGATCTCGCGGCGTGTGGCTCCAACGCGCCACGGTCTCCGGTCACGACCTACGGCATTTCGGAGGCAGCAGACGACGACACCAGACGGAAGACCCGTGAATTGATGGTCGTGCACTAGTCTGGCTTCAGAGGGATGTTGTATGGCAAAACCGACCATCGGGTTCATTGGCGCCGGGCACATCGGAAGCCAGGTCGCGAGACTGGCGATTTCATGCGGGTATCCTGTGGTGATCAGCAACTCGCGCGGACCTGAAACCCTCGCTGAACTCGTCGCTGAATTGGCGGTCAGGACCGACCGTGAAGAGCTCGCGTCGAAAGAGCGTGAGCGGTTCACGGCGAAGGCGATAGTGAAATCGTCCGCCTGAACCCTCGGCGGCGTCAGCGCCGCGACTGGCGCTGCCGATGTTCCTTCTGGAGCTCCCTCAGTAGAGTTCGTGTGCCCGCCAGCTGGTTGTTGAAAATCTGGCGCGCGACGTCGAGCAGATCGGCAACGAGCTGATCGCGCAGGGTATACCGCACACGTACGCCCGCCTTACGCCCTACCACCACGTTGTTCGCCCGCAACACGCTGAGCTGCTGCGACACGATCGGCTGCTCCAGCCCCAGGGCTGCCTGGATCTCCTGAACGCTTCGTTCGCTGTGAACGAGTTCCTCGAGAATGCGAATGCGCACGGGATGCGCCAGCGCCTTGAAGAAGGCGGCTTTGAAAGTCTGCAGGTCGCCAACCTGTGCACCTGGTCGCGTGAAAGCCATTTTGTGCCATAATATATGAATATTCGAATATTACAAATCTGAGATGTGGATCCACGCCTACACAATTCCATTTCCCAAGCTCGTTCAGTCGCTGAAGCACGGGTACTCCGTCGACGCGCTGGTCAGCGACCTGATTGCTGGTGTCACCGTCGGTCTGGTGGCGTTGCCCCTGGCGATGGCCTTTGCCATCGCGTCGGGCCTGCCGCCTCAGAACGGCATCTACTGCGCGATCATCGCCGGATTCACCATCTCTGCCCTTGGCGGATCGCGCGTCCAGATCGGCGGTCCGACCGGCGCATTTGTGGTCGTGGTGTCCGGCATCGTGGCCGCGCACGGCGTCGATGGATTGTTCATGTGCACGCTGATGGCTGGCGTCATCCTCGTCCTTCTGGGGATCACCGGACTCGGCACCGCGGTCAAATTCATTCCGCGCCCGGTCGTCATCGGGTTTACGAACGGCATCGGCGTCCTGATCGCCAGCACGCAGATTCGCGATCTGTTTGGGCTTCAAGTCTCCGAGGTCCCTGGCGAGTTCCTTGCGCGAATGGGCGTGTTCGTGGCCGGAGCCGGCACGGCGTCCCTTGCCGCAACGTTCGTTGGTGTCACGACCATCGCGGCCATCCTCACCCTGCGAGCCGTGTCGCGCCGGATTCCCGGAAGCATCATCGTTTTGCTGATCGGGTCGGCGATCGCGTTCCTCGCGGCTCTGCCAGTCGACACCATCGGTAGCCGGTTCGGCGCGGTTCCAGCTGGCCTCCCGGAGCTGCATGTCCCAGCATTTCGGCCGGAGTTGATTCTCGCCCTTCTATCACCTGCTTTGACTGTCGCGATGCTCGGTGCGATCGAATCCCTGCTGTCGGCTGTCGTGGCCGACCGCATGGCCGGGGATCGCCACGATCCCAACGTGGAACTGACGGCGCAGGGCATCGCGAACGTGTTGTCACCGCTGTTCGGTGGACTGCCGGCGACTGGGGCCATTGCCCGCACCGCCACCAACATCAGATCCGGTGCGAGAACGCCGGTGGCCGGCATGATCCATGCCGTGACACTGCTGATGATTCTGCTCTTCGCCGCACCGCTGACTCGACACATTCCGCTGGCGATGCTTGCCGGGATTCTTCTGATCGTGTCGTATGACATGGGCGAGTGGCGCGAGATTCCTGAAGTGCTCAAGCTGGGTGTGGCGGAAGCCGCGGTCTGGGGCATCACCTTCCTGCTCACGGTACTCGCAGACCTGACGGTAGCGGTCGAAGCAGGAATGATCCTCGCAGCGTTGTTGTACATTCGCCGTGTGACCTCGACCACCACAGTCGCCAAAGTCACACCTGAGTACGTCGAGCAGGGCCGCCGTCACAGTCTGCAGCTGCACGACATTCCCGAGGATGTCGCCATCTATCGCATTCACGGACCGTTCTTGTTCGGTAGCACCGATAAGCTGCTCGAACTGGGGCAGGACATCGGCAGTCTTCCCAAGGTCGTCATCCTGAGGCTCCGCAACATGACCGCAATCGATGCAACTGGATTGCATGCGATCGAACGGCTGTCCGACGAGTTGCATCGGAGCGGCCGTTCGCTGCTCCTGTGTGGGATGCGCGATCAACCGGCGCGGATGATGGAACGCGCGGAGTTCCACGAACATGTCGGCTCGGAGAACCTGCTGCGGTCGCTGGAGGCCGCGCTGGCTCGCGCCCGCCTCCTGAGCGGCGGAGCGACGTCCACACGCTTCTAGCCGATGGCCGCTGTCGGGCGGTCTGCGCGCTGGTTGCTGACCAGATCGCTCGACTCGACTCGCTACCTCGCCAACTGCGTTTCCTCGCTGTGGTCAGCTCCAATCGCAGTACATCAGCATGACTTTTCAAGCGGTGCTGCCCATACTGGGAGGATGTCGGTGAACCGATTGCTCGATCTGACGTGCGAAATGGCCGAAGCACGAGCCGCAGGTTCGTGAATGATGTTGTCTCGCTACTACAGCCAGTTGAAGCGCTGCCCGGTCACAATCAGAACGATCACGAGCACATTGGCGACCAGGCCAAGGCGTGGTTCTGGCCATCCCGCCGCCGTTAAGAGAACGGACGCGCCAACCGCGCTATAGGCGAGTGGCTGCCACCATCCCGACCGCAGCAGCACACCGAGGGCAGCGAATCCAAACGCGACCGCCACGAGCAGCCAGCCGATGCCCACCGCTCTGATTCCAATAAGCCCGACGTCAAGGGTTCCGGCGAAGACAGTCGTACGGAATGGCAGCTCAGGAAAGGAGCGGAGCTGCCAGTTCACAAGGAACCCCGGCAGATGAGCGATGCCGTGGGCCAGCAGGAGCAGCACGAGCATCACTCGCATGACGCCGTTCCATTCAACCCTGGCGCAGATATAGCGGGCGGCCGTGCGCCGCCAGCCGAGGCGCCCTCATCGTCGCCGTTCCACTGCTGCTGATGAGCAGCCTGCGTGCGGGACGGGGATCGGCTCGCGCGTTTGTGCTGTGGGCGAGCGCGGTCGGATATGCGTCGACGTGTCCTCGTAAACGACGGTGTTTTGACCTGGGTTTCGGGGGGCATGTGACACAGTTCTGACACAGAATGTCGGTCACGGTTAGCGCCATACCAACCGATGTGCGCCGGTACGCGTGGCAATGCGATCAATTGAGGTGTATAGCGGTCTCCTGAAGCGCTGCCTTATCCAATGAGCTGGCCTCCTTGAATCGATGTCAGCGGATTCACAGGCGCGACAGTGCCAGCCCCGCAAGTCCGGCGCCCAACACCAACAGCGGCTCCGGCACGCGAAACCGCACGAGCAGAACCAGCCCGGTCAGCGCGATGCAGGCCGTTGGCAGATCCGAGATCGCGCCTCGTCCTAAGACCACCACCGCACCTGCGATGGCCCCACTGGCGGCTGTCGTCGCGCCCGCAGCGAATGCCCGCAGTTGCAGATTGTCCCTGTGACGACGGAACCAGGGCGCGGGCACGATTGTGAAGAAATAGACCGGCAGGAAGATCCCGACGGCAGCGACCGTCGCGCCCGCCACACCCGCCACGAGATATCCAATAAACGCTACGG
>JALDXK010000325.1:0-6928 GCA_032155105.1 Acidobacteriota bacterium | reverse complement strand
GTGGACTTCAGGGGGGCGCCGCTGCCGGTGGTGCGACTCGCCGCCGTGCTCGGCCTGCCGGCGGCCGGCGAAGAGCGCTACCACGCGTTCATCATCGGCACCGGCGCTGCCGCCGTCGGCATCCTCGTCGATCGCATCGTCGGTCATCGAGAAGTCGTCGTCCGCTCGACGTCGGATCCGCTGATTCGCGTCGACGCGATCAGCGGCGCCACCGATCTCGGCGACGGCAAGGCGGTGTTGATTCTCGACGCCGCCGGCATCGCCCGCCAGGTGCGCGATCGCGGGCACCGGCGTGGTCTCGTCGTCGTCAAGGACATCGCATGAACGCCGACAACTACATCCTGTTTACCGTGGCGGGCACCTCGTATGCGCTGCCGAGCCAGGACGTGGCACACGTCGAGATGGTCGAGCAAATCACGCGGGTGCCGAATGCCCCGGGGTTCGTCGATGGGGTGGTGTTCTCGCGCGGCCAGGTGGTGCCGGCCATCAACATGCGCGCGCGCTTCGGATTTGAGCGCGCACCGCTCGACGTCTCGTCGCGACTGCTGGTGGTGCAGAGCCGCGGCCGATCGGTGGGATTGCTGGTGGATTCGTGCCGGGAGTTCATGACCGTGCCCCAGGCCGACATTCACCCGCCCGGGGACGCATTGGGGGGATTGAGCGCGGAGTACGTCGACGGCGTGGCGAGCGTCGACAACCGCCTGATCGTGTTGCTCGGGCTCGAACGTTTGTTGGGGTCCACCGAGCATGCGGTCGCCAGCGCGTGACGTGAAGTTTGTGGAGAGGGATATGGCTACTCAGAAACGCGAGATCAACGGGTCCTCCTATGAGTTCGACGCCCGGTCGGTGGTGGGGCAGGCCGAGCAGGTGACCGCCTCGGCCAGCGTCATCGCCAGGACCGCCGACGAAGTCTGGGATGGCGCCTCCGAACAGCTGCGCTCGCTCGACCAGGCGGCCTCCGAGCTTGAAGAAGTCGCGACCTCGCTGACCGACACTGCCTCGCTGGCCGAGTCGATCCTCAGCGCAACCGAGGAGACGCTGTCGGGATCGAACGAGATGGCGGCCTCCATCGAGGGCCTGGCCACGAACATGTCCAGCCTGGCGACGTTCATCACCCAGACCGGCGCCGCGATGCAGCAATCGGCCACGTCGATCCAGTCGGTGGCCGCGACCTCCGCCGAGATGGCGACGGCCGCCGAGCAGGTCACGACGTCGGTGACGGAGATGGCTGCGTCGGTGCGGGGCGTGAGCCGCGACACGGAATCGCTGTCGGCTTCGGTGGAAGAGACCTCCGCGGCCCTCAACGAGATGGCCGGCTCGGTCCGCAGCGTGTCGGGCAACGCCGACGACCTCGCCGCCGCCTCGGAAGAAACCGCATCGTCCATCAACGAGATGGCCGCGTCGATCGAAGAAGTCGGCGCAATGAGCGAGAACCTGGCGACGATCATCGAGCAGAACTCGGCCTCGATCGAGGAGATGGGCCGCTCGATTCAAGGCGTGGCCCTGAACGGCAAGCAGATCGCCGATTCGGCATCCACGGCGGCAGTGTCAGCGACGCAGATGGAACGCTCGATCGAATCGGTCGCCTCACTCGCGGGGCGGGCCGACTCGCTGACCCGCCGGGTGTCGAGCGACGCGCAGGAGGGCGGCAACGCCGTCGAGCGCTCGATCCAGGGTATCGGCCGGCTGCGCGAGGCGATGACGCAGTCGTCGGCAGTGATGCGGGAAATGGGGAAGCGCACTGCCGACATTAGCTCGATCGTCACCACCATCAACCTGATCGCCGAGCGGACCAACCTGTTGTCGCTGAACGCATCGATCGAAGCGGCACGGGCCGGCGATGCCGGGCGCGGCTTTGCCGTGGTCGCGGAGGAAATTCGCAACCTTGCCGATCGCTCCGCCAAGGCCACCGCCGACATTGCGGCGATCATCAAGAGCCTGCAGGACGTGGCGCAGGAGGCCATCACGGCGTCGAACGACGGCCTGCGCGTGGCCGACGACAGCAACACCCTTGCGGAGTCCGGCGCGGCGGGATTACGCAAGATTCTCACCGGTGTGAACGAAACCGTCGATTTGGTCTCGCAGATTGCCCGGGCCACCGACGAACAGCGCACGGCGGGCAAGGCCTCGGCGCAGTCGATTTCCAGCACGGCGCAACAGGCCCGTGCCGTCGCCGACGCCACCACCCAGCAGTCCACCGCCGCGGCCCAGATCGTGCAAGGCACCTTGCAGATGCGAAAGGTGGCGCAGGAGGTAACCAAGGCCGTGACCGAGCAGGGTCGGGCCTCGCGCGACATCATGAAGGCCGCGCAGTCCACGGCCCGCCTGGCGGGCGAAGTGCGCAAGGCGACGAGCGAGCAGATCACCACCACGACGCAACTCACGCAGGCAGCCGACAGCATGCGCCGTGGCGCGGCCACCACCTCGCGCGCGGTGGCGGAGCAGGCCGTCGCCTCGGAGCAGATCAGCAAGGCGGCCGCGCACCTGACGCGGCAAATCGGCTCGGTGAACAAGGCGATGGCCGAACAGACCGCGGCCGCGAAGGAACTCAGCACCGGCATCGACGGGATCCGTGCCCAGTCGAACCAGGCGGCGCGTGCGGCCGCGGAGCAGGCCCGCACCATGAAGGAGATGGCCAAGGCCTCGGAGGCGTCGTCGCGCGACGTCCGCTCGATTGCCACGGCCAACAAGCAGCACTCGAAGAGCGCGTCCCGCCTGGTTGGCCAGGTCGCCGACATCCGTCGCATCACGCAGCGCAACGCGGATGGGGTCGGCCGCACTCGCAACAGCACTGCCGACTTGTTGAGCCAGGCCCAGGCCTTGACCCGCCTGATGGATGCGCCGCGTTCGAAGTCGACCAACGGTCGACGCGGCCGTTAACGCGGTAGGGCATGCAGACGGCGCCCACACTCGGGGTGATCACCACCGATCGCCAACTGTCGATCCGCGGGTGGAACGAGTGGGTCGCCAACGCCACCGGCCTCAGCGAGGCGGCCGTCCTCGGCAGGCCCCTCCTCGAGTTGGTCGCGCCCGAGCGCCTCGAGTTCTACCGCGACCTGTTTGCCGAGGTGCTCGATCGCGGCGTGGCTCGCGCGCTGGCGCCGGCGTTCCACAAGTACCTGATTTCCTGCACGCCTCGTGAGCCCTCGGCGCATTTCACCGAGATGCAGCAGCGCGTCACCGTGGCGCCGTTGACCGACGAGACCCACACCGTTGGCGTGATGATCACGCTCGAAGACGTGACCGCACGGCTCGATCGCGAGCGCGGCGTCGCCGCCATGATGCAGCAGCCGCCCGGTTCGCGACCGCGCCAGAGCGAGCTGGCATTGTCGTCGGACAATTGGCGCGTGCGGGGCGCCGCCGTGCGCCATTTGAAGCGGTCGGCGAGCCTCGAGGAAGTCCGGCACCTGCTTGGCACGCTGCGGCGTGATCACCAGGACCTCAATGTCCTGAACAGCGCACTACGCGTCCTGATCAGCTCCGGCCGCGGCGTCGTCGAGCCGCTGCTGCAGATGTTGTCGGATGTCGAACCCAACCTGCGGATGCACGCGGCGTTGGCGCTTGGCGAGCTGCACGCGCAGGAAGCGGCGCCGCTGCTCGTCAGCGCGCTCGAAGATCCGGATGACAACGTGCGCTTCCATGCCATCGAGGCGCTCGGCCGGCTCGGCTCGGTCGAATCGATCGATCCGCTGTCGAAGATCGCCGCCTCCGACAATTTCTTCCTCGCCTTTGCGGCGATCGAGGCCTTGAGCAAGTGCGACGATGCGCGGGTGGCGCCGCTGATGGTGCAGTTGCTGGATCAGGACATGTTGCGGCCGGCGGCCATCGAGACGCTGGCGGCGATTGGCGACGAGGATTGCGTGCCGGCGCTGGCCCGCGCTTTGAGCGACCCCGCCGCGGATCCCGGCGTGATTGCGGCCGCACTGGTCCGCATTCACGAGCGCTATGAAGACGGGCTCGGCGCAGGAAGCTTCCTGCCCGATATGGTGCGGCACGCCATGTCGGCGGAGGGCCGTGGCCGCCTCGAGACCGCCTCCCGCAAGGACGAGCCCCACCGTGCAGCGGTGGCCACCGTGCTGGGCTGGCTCGGCACCGAGGCCCTCGAACCGTTGATCGCACTGGTCGGCGAACCCGCCGTGCACACCGCGATTGCCGACAACATCGTGGCGCTGGGAGCCGATGCCGTGGCGCCCTTGATTGTGCTCCTCGAAACGCCCAATCCTGCGGCTCGGCGTGCGGCGGCGGAGTTCCTCGGGCGCATCGGCGATCGCCGCGCGCTGCCGTCGCTGCTCAGGAGCCTGGACGATGCCGATACCGACGTGGTGGCGGCCGCGGCCACCGCGCTGGGCGCCCTCGGCGCCGCTGCGGCTCTTGACGCGCTGTTCGCGCTCTTTGGGCATCCAAACGCCGTCGTCCGGCGTGCGGCAGTGGCCGCGGTGAACGGCATTGGCGCGTCGGGCATCGCGGCACGCGCGCGCGCAGCGATGGCGGCCGGCGATCCGCATAGCCGGGAGTGCGCGATCCGCGTGGCCGGCTACTTCGGGTTCGAGGACTGCGTGCCCGGCATCGTCGAGGCACTCCGCGATCCCGAGGAAGATGTTCGCCGTGCGGCCATCGAGCAGCTTCCGGTGCTCGAACACATCGACGCCGACGACCTGCTGCAGCGGGCCCTCACCAACGAGACGCCGCGCAACCGCGGCGCCGCGGCGCACGCGCTGCGGCTGCTCGACGACCCGCGTGCCGGCGTGGCCCTGAAGGCCGCGCTCGCCGATACCGATCCCTGGGTGCGGTACTACGCCGCCATGTCGCTCGGCGACGCGCGCTTTGGCAGCGAGGCCGCCGACGACCTGGCCGAACTGTCAGGACGCGATCCCGCCACCCACGTTCGCATCGCCGCTCTCACAGCGCTCGGAGCGATGCACGGGGTGCTCGGCTCGAAGGTTGCCGCCGAACTGGTCGGCGACGACGATGACGATCTCGCGATTGCCGCGATCGGCGTGCTCGGCGCCGCGAGCCGCACTGATGCGCATGACTGGCTCACGCGCGCGGCGCATTCGTCGCGCTTGCCGGTGCAACTGGCGGCGATCCGCGCGCTGGCGATGCGGTCGAGCCCGGATTCCGTCGACGTGTTGTCGTGGGCGGCGCGCCTCGACGATGAGGCCGAGGTGCCGGCCGAGGCCATTGACGCGCTTCGCCGCATCGCCTCTTCCGTGGACACGCCGGTGACGCAACGGGCCGCCGTGGCCGCACTGCGCGCGCTCGCCGCCGAAGGCGGCCGCCGCCGTGAAGCGATTGCCGCGATCGCCCGCCTGCCCGAGCAGTCTGTGCCCGAAGTCGCGTCCGGCTTGAGCGCCATGCGCGTGGCAGACCGGGTGGCCACCGCGGATGCCCTTGCGGCCATGCGCCATCCGCGCGCGTCAAGCGAGTTGTCCCGGGCCCTGCGCGACGAGGACCCGGCGGTTCGCGTCGCGGCGATTACCGGCTTCGCCCGATTGGGAACACCCGCCGTGGCGCGCACCATCGCCACAATGCGACAGCACGATCCCGATCCGGCCGTGCGCCGCCAGGCCGACGTGGCCTGCGTGCGTCACGGGTGGGGGACCGCTCCCGGACCGCGGCAATGAGGAGCGCAGGACCACCCATCCCGCGCGCGCTGGTTCCGGACGTGCGCGGCCTGCGGATCCCGGAGCGGACCGTGCCGCTGTTGCGCGATCTCATCGCCGCGCACGCCGGGATGCACTACGACGACACCCGGCTCGACGTGCTGCGCGATCGCATCGTGCCGCTGGCCATCGAGCGCGGGTTCGATTCACTGCTCGATTACTACTACCTCCTGAAGTACGACACCGCCGCAGCGCTCGAATGGCCGCGGGTGATGGACGCGCTATCGATCCAGGAGACCTACTTCTGGCGCGAAGCGGATCAGCTGCGCGCGCTGGCCAGCACCATCATTCCGATGCTGATCGAGCGGCGGCGTTCGCCGGTGCGTATCTGGTCGGTTCCGTGCGCCAGCGGCGAGGAGCCGCTGTCGATCGCGATGGCGCTGCACGAGGCCGGCTGGTTCGATCGGGCCGCGATCGAGATTCACGCCAGCGACGCCAGCGAGGCGGCGCTGGCCAAGGCGGCGCGGCGACGGTTCGGGTCCCGCTCGTTCCGCGCGCTACCGGAGGCGATGCGCGAGAGGTACTTCAGGCGCGAGCCCGACCGTGACGAATGGACGATCAATGCGGATGTGTTCGAGCGCGTGACGTCGTGGTCTCGCGTCAACATCATCCAGCCGGCGGAGGCCGCGGCCCTCGGCCGCAGCGACGTGATCTTCTGCCGGAACCTGTTCATCTATTTCACGCCGGCGACCATCCGCGAGGTGACCGCCCGATTTGCGCAGTGGATGCCGTCGCCCGGATTCATCTGCGTCGGCGCGGCCGAATCGCTGTTGCGCACCGGCTCCGGCTTTGAGTTGCAAGACCTTGGAGGGGCGTACGTGTACGTCAAACCGTGAAAGATCCCCGATCCGCTCCCGTTCGCGTCGCCTCGATCATTCGCGTGCTCGTCGTGGACGACTCGGCCTACGTCCGCAAGATGATGACGCAGATGCTCACCCGCAGCCCCTTCGTGGAGGTGGCTGGCACGGCCCGCGACGGCATGGAGGCGCTCGAGCTGGCGCAGGAACTCGCGCCCGATGTGATCACCTGCGACCTGAACATGCCGGAAATGGATGGCGTGGCGTTCGTGCGCGAGCAGATGGCGCGGCGCCCGGTGCCGATCGTGATCATCAGCGTCGCCAGCCCCGCCGGCGAGCAGGTCCTCGCCGCCCTCGAGGCCGGAGCGGTGGATTTCCTGCAGAAGCCCACGTCGTTGGCGACCGATCGGCTGCTCGATGTCGCCGACGAACTGGTCGCGAAAGTCAAAGCCGCGGCCGGCGCGCACC
>JALDXK010000324.1:0-6950 GCA_032155105.1 Acidobacteriota bacterium | reverse complement strand
GTTCATACGCGGTTAGACCTGGCTCTGCCGAGCTCTTTGCACTGGTTAACGGACACAGCGAGACGCAGACCGTGCGCCTAGAGTTCATCGATCAGAACGGTGCGGACGGGCACGCGCGATTCTCTGACGCCACGTTCGAAGTGAAGGGACCGCTACGAACCACGATGCGTGTTGGTGGGACGATCGGTTCAGCTCGATCGCCCGTCAATGTCGTCGCAAGGGTGAGCTGGTTTGCAGGTTGTGCCGACGTGCGGATCGAACTCACACTCCACAACCCGCTCCGCGCCCACCACGAAGGAGGTTTCTGGGAGCTCGGCGATCCTGGTTCGTTGCTGTTCCGGGACGCGTCCCTGATCGTCGAAGGTGGCCAGGAGCATCATCTCGTTACGATCAGTGAGAATTCAGAACAGGCAGCCCTGACAACTTCGGCACCTGTTGTCGTCCACCAAGAATCCAGCGGCGGAGAAGAGTGGCAGTCTCGAATCCACGTCAATAGGCTGGGCGAAGTCCCCCTGCGTTTCCGAGGCTACACGGTACGAGCGCCCGGAATCGAACGTCGCGGAGATCGCGCAACGCCTGTGCTAACTAGTGGAGCTGGAAGAGGTTATGCGGCTCTTGGCATCCGCGACTTCTGGCAGAACTTTCCGAAGACGCTGGAGGTCTCTGGCCGCTCACTTAGGGCCGGTCTCTTTCCTCATGAATCAGCGGATATCCACGAACTGCAAGGGGGAGAACAGAAGACTCACACCGTGGGCCTCTCCTGGGCTGCCGGCGCGATCTCGGTACGATCAGTCGACTGGATTCTGCGGCCAGCGGTAGCCGTGGCCTCGCAAACGCTTTACGCCGAGGCCTCGGCCATCCCTTACGTATCACCCTCGGCGCCGGGAGATCCCCGATACGAGACGCTGGTTCACAGCGTGATCGATGGCAGCGAGAGCTTTGCGCAGAGACGAGAGCGCATCGACGAATACGGATGGCGGCACTTTGGCGACATCTACGCCGACCACGAAGCGGCATTCGCGAGCACAGGTTCGAGCACCGTCTCGCACTACAACAATCAATATGACGCCGTGAACGGATTCGCGATTCAGTTCATGCGCAGCGGCGATACACGATGGTGGACGGCTATGGATGAACTGGCCCGACATGTCGCCGATATCGATATCTACCACACTGGCGACGACAAGGCGGCGTACAACGGTGGTTTGTTCTGGCACACGTATCACTACAAGGACGCCGGCCGTTCGACGCATCGCTCGTATCCTCGTGCCGCGGGCATTGCCGGTGGCGGCCCCTCTGACGAGCACGATTACTCGACCGGCCTCATGCACTACTACTTTCTAACGGGGCATTCGTGGGCCCGTGAGTGCGTCGTGGAAATGGCTGACTGGGTCCTCGGCATGGAGGACGGCACTCGAACGGTTTTCAAATGGTTGTACCGAGGTGACACAGGGTTATCGACGGCAACAGCATCGGCCTCGTACCACGGACCTGGACGCGGCGCCGGGAATTCGATCATGTCGTTGTTGAACGGATTTCGCGTGACCGGCGCCGCGAGGTATCTCGCCAGGGCCGAACATCTGATTCGGAGATGCATCCACCCTTCTGATAACGTCGCCAACCAAGGTCTCCTGGACGCGGAACGGCGCTGGTCGTATACAGTCTTTTTGCAGGCGCTCGGCCGGTATCTCGACGACAAAGCCGTGCTCGGTCAGTGCGATGCAATGTATGCGTATGCACAGGCTAGCCTCCTTGCATACGCACGGTGGATGGCACTTTCGGAGCGTCCCTATCTGGATAAGCCCGAGATACTCGAGTACCCCACCGAGACGTGGGCCGCCCAGGACATGCGTAAGTGTGACGTGTTCCTGTTCGCAGCGCGTCACGCACCGGCCGCGACTGACGCACAGCGCTTCCGCGAGCACGCCGCGTTTTATTACGAAGCGGCCCTATCGCACCTGTATCGATTCGAATCGAGGACACTCGCCCGACCGCGCGTGTTGTTGCTGTCGTATGGCTTCATGTTCGCGACTGCAGACACTCTTCCAGCTGCGGCCATGAGCGACGTTTCACAGGCCCTTGCCGAGTTTCCGTCGGCGGAATCCTTTCGACCACAGAAAGAGATCGCCTTTGCCAGGGCGAAGCAGATCGCGCTCGGTCTCGCTGCGGGAATCTTGGTCGGCGGCGCACTGCTGTTCACTCTAGGCTAAGCAATCGGTCATTCGATTTTCGAGGGCCCGTCCCATCGAAAACGGCAATGGGCGCTCGACGTACCCACCGGCACGACGTGCCTAGCTCGAAGAGCTAATCCTCACATTGGTCGGCGCAGCGGGCAAGGACGATTGCGTCCCATGGAATTCGTCTGCTCCAACGTCCGGGGAAGGTCCCAGAGGTCTGGTTTCGCCATCCCAATCCAAAGTGGCGCCGGAAACTATTTGTGCCCGATCGATTGCGGCCGTCGCCGTGTCCCGGAGATGCAGATTCCCGCTCGGCGCATCGACAAAGAACGAGGACGTAGCCGAGTTGACGTTTCCACTGATACTACCGCTTGCGCCGTCCCGCGCTTGAATAGCGCCGTCCAGCAGGTTATTCGCGATGGTCACACCGGTCGTCTGCGAGAACCGGTACTCGATCGGCGTTGGATACCTGCCGGACTGAAGGATAGTGTTGTGCAGGACCCGAGTTCCCGGAGAATCAGCCAGGAGAATCGCTGCATCCCCGGTCACGACCGCCGACCTGTAGATGAAGTTGTTCCTCACGATCCCTCCGGAATGATCGGTCGCTGCGTGATTGATGAGACCGAACGAAATCTCCCGCTGACAGTCGATGAACGTGTTTCCATCGGCGATGGTCCCAGACGACGCATTCCACATGAGAATCGCAGGTCCCGCTAGCTGTCCCTGGGGCGCGCGTATGTTTCGGAACAGGTTGTGTCGCACAATCCAGTTTCGCCCTGTGTGAACGTCAACGGCGTTCGTGTACGCGTCCCGGCTCGTCGTCACGTACTCGAACGCCGAGTACTGCACGACACCGTTATCAACGCCACCTCCTGAACCATCAGGGTTCGCCTTGATGAACTGTTGACCCGCATTGACGAGACGGACGTTGTGAACGAGGGGCGATTCTGCACCGGCATTGAAGACGATCGGGTGATTGTAGACTTCACGAATGGTGAGATCCGCTATCGTGACGCCCTGCACGTTTCCACCAACCCAGATGCCAAACGGAACGCCTCCGTCATTGGACGCACTCATCCCCTTGCCAACGAGCACTACCTCATCTCTGTCGCCGGTCGCTCCTCGTATTCCAACGCTCGTAAAACTGCCGTTGATATAGAGCGGTGCGGTTAAGTTGTACGTCCCCGGCGCCAGGAGGATCGTTGTGTTCGATCTGATTGACGCGACGGCATTCTGCAACTGACTCACAGAGGAGACTTGGATGACGGTGCCAGGCGGGGGCGGCAGCGGCGGAGCGGGGGACACAGTGTCCGCCGATACGGCCGTTGTGAACAGGAGGAAAGCGAGTGACGAGAGTTGTGCGCGCAGAATTCGCATTTGTTTCGATCGTCTTGAGAGATATCGCGCCCGGATTGACTTACGGCACGATGCGAACGCCTTGCGGGGCGCCCGGTACCATACCCGACGTATTCGTCGATCCCACTCGAAAGACGTGAACGACTGGCTTCGCTCCATCCGCGAAGCTCTCGCTGACGTAGAGCAGGCCTCGCGCTCGGTCGAAAGTTGGCAGGATCGCTTCCGCCGTGGCCCCCGTTGCGAGAAACGTGGGCTGATAACTTCGCAGCATATGGCTTTCGAGGTCAACGATGGTATAGGGGTCGACATCCCAGGACTGACGAGCTCCTGACGCGACAGCCAAAAGATCGGTCGGATTGAAGAGCATCAGTGCTGGCCGAGGGTCCGCCGCCCGCCATCCTCGTCCACCGGTGCAACCGTTTGCAGCTGGATCCGGATCGCATTGGTTGGGTGACTTCCAGTTCTCGTAGCCGTAGTAACCCCTGGTGGGATCGAAGTCCAGAATTCCGCTGACAACGGCCGCTGCTTTACTACCTGTCGTCAGCCACACACCACCGCGATAGGCATTCGCATATCCATGCCCCTGCATGTACTTCGCGGTATCCAGGTAGGCCCCAGGATGAATCAGCGTGCTCACAGGTATGTTGGAACCCGCCGCCGGTGGATTCCCGGAAAGCCATGGTGCCGAGGCATACAGGCTCGGACCTTCCGGACACCACCCCCGGTATCGGCCAGTGACTAGCGATCGGCCAGAGAGTTGAGAATCTGCCCACGACTGGGGCACTTCCATGATCCAACGCAGTGATTGAAAGGGATGCAGCCGCGAACCGTTTCTGCTCAGAAACCACAGCCCCTGTGGTTGGGGACTGGAAAGAGCCGGGCGGAACGAACCCAACCCGGGTGAGCCGCTCGGCTCACAGTCGGAGTCAGAGTAGTCCTGACCATGAGTGAAGTACATCCTTGATTGCGACGGTATCCAGGCCATACCCATGATGAAACCGTTGCCACCCAACCCCGAGGTCACAGAGACCATGTTCTGCAGGAGCCTCGCAGTAGGAAGGGCGGCCAGGCTCTTGGACTTGACAGGTACCGGGATATCGATCTCTGCAACTCTCGACTCGTACACGTGTCCGCTCATGAAGAGGGAGCCGGGATACGAATCGCTCGGACCATTCGCGTCACCACCAGGGTAGTAACCAATCGCCCCATTCGAGTAGTCCCACGTCGAATTGCCGCCACCGCTGACCGCTGGCAATCTGAACGCACCGAGGTACTCAATGTCGGATGCGGAAATCGTCGCGGAAGTCTGCGCGGAAAGACTAGGCGGAAGCCACGTCAAGATCGCGGCTATCAGGATGGCGAGTCCAATCCCTATAGCAATCGGTTTCGAACGTCCACACATATTTTGGACGCGCTCAATCATAAGATTTTGACCTCGTGTGTCCTGGCTTTTCCTGCAACCCCAGTGCCACGCGCTATATCGATTCCACATCTGGCGAGAGGCCCACAAACGCTTCCACCTGTTCCGATTTCATACGAACAGTGCCGGATGTCGCTAGCGCTCCGTAGCACTGGGTTGATACAACAGTCGAGTCGCCCCTCACCTATCGCTCAAGCGCTAGCGGAGGCACCATACATCAGAAGCTGATCCGCGAACTCAGCATCCGTCACGACGCGGCAACAAGCGAGGACAACCGGAGGCAGCATGTGAAATGGGGCAAAAAACCGCGTTCAGCCCCGCTGCGAGCGCCTCGAGTGCCTTGAAGCTCGCGGGCTGGTGACAAGCCGTGCCCCGGCACTGCTGACCGCCCAGAACGATCAAAGACGACGCTTGATAACCTTAGCCGGCACACCACCGACGACGACGTGGTCCTCGACCACGTGGGTCACGACGGCGCCGGCGCCGATGATGCTGTTGCGCCCGACGTCGGCCATTACGACTGCGGCGCTCCCAATCCAGCTGCCCGCACCGATTCTCACCAGCGAACGCTGCTGCGTTTGCTCACGAATCGAGAGCGCGGCCGACTCCGTGCCGTGCGTGTGCGCCCCGCTTGGAATATGAACCGCCGCCGCGATGAGCACATCGCGCTCGATGTGCGCGAGCCCGATATGACAGCGCGGACCAATGTACGCGTTGGCATCGATGCGCGCACCGGTCTGCGAGAAGATCGTTCCGAATTCAATGGTCGCACTGGGATCACAGTGCGCAAGCACCTGGATCAGAAATGCCCGGCGCAAATACTGGCCAGGCAACCCGGGCACGAGAGCCAGGGCTTGTGTCGATCCTTCGAGGGCGCGGTTAGCGCCGAGCACGAGGCGTCGCACGTGGAATGACAGCAATGCGGGAACCACGGCGACCGCTGCACCCGCACGCAACACAGCCTTCAAGGCTTCACTCGCCATCATGACGGTTGATCGCGACCCCGAGAGCTGTGACGACATAGATCTTCATAAATCGACTCAACGCGGCTCATGCGCACGTCGAAGGAGAGTTCCCGCTCCACTCGCTCGCGCGCCGCGCGTGCTCTGCACATCGCGGCCGAAGAGTCCGCGAGACAGCGAGTGATGGCGGTGGCGATCGCGGCGACATCGCCCTTCTTGACCAGGAGACCATGAATCTCATCCGTCACCAGCTCGGATGTACCTCCCACATCGGTCGCAACGACGGGCACCTCGGTCGCCATCGCCTCCAGCACGGCGTTGGGGACACCCTCGGTATCCGACGTTTGCACGTACATATCGAGGGTGTGCAGGAGGTCCCGGACGTCTGCTCGAAGGCCAAGCATCATCAACCTCTCGCTCATTCCAAGGGCCTGGGCCTGGGCCAGCAAAGAGTCTCGACGACTGCCCTCTCCGATAATGAGCACGCGGGGGCGTGAGTTGAGACGCGCCGCTGCGTCGAGCAGGAGGTCGAAGCGCTTTTCGAATTCCAGACGTCCGATGGCACCGATGACGACTGCATCGGAAGGAATGCCCAACGATGCCCGCATTACGGCGCGTCGATCCGCAATCCGTCGGAACACCTGATGATCGACCCCATTCGGAATCTGGTGAACGCGTTCCGGCAACGCGCCGCTTGCGATCAGGCGCTGTCGTATTGGACCTGACACCGCGATCACCGCCGGGAATCGCGTGAGCAGCCGGCGATCGACGCTATAGTACAACTGCTCGCGACGACTGTTTCCGCTCCATCCATGCGCAGTTGAAAAAGGTATGACGTTGGTGCGTCGCGCGAGCAGCCACGCCAGGAGATCGGTCTTGTAATCGTGAGCATGGACGATGTCAATACGGCGATCGCGGACCAGCTCCACGAGTTGTGACCAGATGGCAGTGTCCAATGAGTGTCGTTCGTGTACCTCCACGTAGTCGACACCGAGCTCTTTAGCGCGTTCGTCTATCTTGAAGATGCCATCTCTC
>JALDXK010000323.1:0-6951 GCA_032155105.1 Acidobacteriota bacterium | reverse complement strand
TCGATCCGGGCACGATGAGCCCGTACCAGCACGGCGAGGTCTACGTCACCGACGATGGCGCGGAGACCGACCTCGACCTGGGCCACTACGAGCGGTTCACCAGCATGACCGCGACGCGCAACAGCAATTGGACCACCGGCAAGATCTACATGTCGGTGATTCAGAAGGAGCGCCGCGGCGACTATCTCGGGCGCACCGTGCAGGTGATTCCGCATATCACCAACGAGATCAAGGACTGCATCCGACAGGCCGGGCGCGACACCGACGTGGTGCTGGTGGAGATCGGGGGCACGGTCGGCGACATCGAGAGCCTGCCGTTCCTCGAGGCGATTCGCCAGTTCCGCCAGGACGTGGGGCGCGACAACACGATCTACGTGCACCTCACGCTGGTGCCCTACATCGGCGCCGCCGGCGAGCTGAAGACCAAGCCCACGCAGCACAGCGTGCGCGACCTGAGGTCGATCGGTATCCAGCCCGACATCCTGCTCTGCCGCACGGATCGGATTCTGGCGCGCGACATCAAGCAGAAGATCGCCTTGTTCTGCGACGTCAACGAGGAGGCCGTGATCACGGCCAAGGACGTACAGACGATTTACGAAGTGCCCCTCTCGCTCCGAGACGAGGGCCTCGACGCGGTGATTCTCAAGTACCTGCACCTGCCCGCGAGCGAATCGCGCATGCAGCCGTGGGAGGAGCTGGTCGACCGCATCAAGAACCCGCAGGACGAGATCACCATTCACGTGGTCGGCAAGTACACCGGCTACGAGGACTCCTACAAGTCGCTCAACGAAGCGCTGTATCACGGCGGGTTCGCCAACCGCGTGCGCATCAACATCCAGTGGGTCGAGTCCGAAGCGCTCGAACAGGAGGGCGGCTCGCGGCTGCTCGAGGGCTCGGTCGGCATCCTGGTGCCCGGCGGATTCGGCTCGCGCGGCACGCGCGGCATGATGAAGGCGTCCGAGTACGCGCGCTCGCACGGCATCCCCTTCTTCGGCATCTGTTACGGGTTCCAGTGGGCCACCGTCGAATACGCGCGCAATGTGTGCGGCCTCGACGGCGCCGACTCCACCGAAGTGGATGAGGCCGCGCCGCACAAGGTGATCTACAAGCTGCGCGACCTGCTGGGCGTGGACGATCTCGGCGGCACGATGCGCCTGGGCCGCTACGCCTGCGAGCTGGCGCAGGGTTCGCTGGCGCGGAAGGTCTACGGCACCGACCTGATCCACGAGCGGCATCGTCATCGCTTCGAGTTCAACTGCCTCTACGAGCCGGCGCTGGCCGAGAAAGGCATGCGCATTTCGGGCCGCTCGCCCGACGGTAAGTTCGTCGAGATCGCCGAGTTGCCGGGACACCCGTGGTACCTCGCGGTGCAGTTCCACCCGGAATTCCAGTCGCGGCCACTGAAGCCGCATCCGCTATTTGCGAGCTTCGTGGAGGCCGCCAAGCATCACAAGGCTGGCGTCGACGGCACGGCCAACGTACGGGTGGCCAAGAGCGACACGTAGGCCGCAGAAGGCGCAGATCAACCAGGGCCGCAGAAGGCGCAGATGCCACAGATCAAATGCAAACGGTGACGCCGGTTTCGGCCGGAGCGGTTTCCTTCGGGTCCGGTCACCCACTCGCATTCGTGCTCGGCCCCTGCGTGATCGAGAGCGAATCGCACGCCATGGACATCGCGCTCGCGGTGAAAGAGATCGCGTCGCGCGTGGGCGTGCCGGTGGTGTTCAAGGCCTCCTTCGACAAGGCGAACCGCACCTCCATCACCTCGTTCCGGGGACCAGGACTGAAAGACGGCCTCCGTGTCCTCGGCCTCGTCAGGGAACGAACGGCTCTGCCCATTCTCACCGACATCCATGCGCCGGAGCAGGCCGAGCAGGCAGCCGAGGTGGCCGACGTGCTGCAGATTCCGGCGTTCCTGTCGCGGCAAACCGATCTCCTCGTGGCTGCGGCGAAGACGGGACGCGCCGTGAACGTGAAGAAGGGCCAGTTCCTGGCGCCAAACGATATGAAGCACGTGATCGCCAAGTTGACCGAATCGGGTAACAGCAAGGTGCTGGTCACGGAGCGAGGCGTGTCGTTCGGCTACAACAATCTCGTGGTCGATCCGCGCGCGTTTCCGATGCTTCGCGCCCTCGGCTACCCCGTGATCTTCGACGTCACGCACAGCCTGCAGCTGCCCGGGGCCGGCGACGGCGTCACCGCGGGCCTGGCCGAATACATCGAGCCGATGTCGCAGGCCGGCGTGGCAGCGGGCGTGGACGGCGTGTTCATGGAAGTCCACGAAGAGCCCAGCCGGGCGAAGAGCGATGCCGCCAACGCGCTGCGCCTGGACAAGCTGGAACCGCTCCTGCGGCGCCTCGTCGCTCTTGATAAGATCGTCCGACATGCCTGATCTGACGCTGGCCCGCAAGGTCCTGCAGACCGAAGCGGCCGCCGCGCGGTCACGCTCATCCGCGACTGCAAAGGCCGCGTGATCGTCACCGGCATGGGCAAGTCCGGCATCGTCTGCCGCAAGATCGCGGCCACGCTCGCCAGCACGGGCACGCCGGCATTCTTCCTCCACCCGGCTGAAGCGGTGCACGGCGACCTCGGCGTAATCCAGGCCGACGACGTGGTGATCGCGATGTCGTACAGCGGCGAGACGGAAGAACTGACCCGCGTGCTCGAAACGCTGAAGCGCATCGGCGCGTCATTGATTGTCCTCACCGGCGACGTGCGCTCCACGCTCGCACAGTCCGCGGACGTGGCCCTCGACTGCAGCGTGTCGGAAGAGGCCTGCCCGATGAACCTCGTGCCGACTGCGAGCACGACGGCGGCGCTGGCGATGGGCGACGCGCTGGCCATGACGGTGCTGGTCGAAAAGGGCTTCAAGCCGGAAGACTTCGCCAACCTGCACCCGGGCGGCAAGCTTGGGAAACGGTTGATGCGCGTCGCACAGATGATGCACGCCGGCGACTTGCTGCCGGTGGTGCAGCTGCATACGGCGATGCGCGACGTGATCTACGAGATGTCGCGCAAGAAACTTGGCATGACGACGGTGCTCGAAAAGGATGGCCGGCTGGCCGGCATCATCACCGACGGCGACCTGCGCCGGAAGATGGCGACCACGCCGGCGATCCTCGACCTCACCGCGCGCGACCTGATGACCGTGAGTCCGGTAACGATTCCGCACACGACGCTCGCGGTCGAGGCGCTCGCCTTGATGGAACAGCGCAAGATCACCTCGATCGTCGTCGTCGATGGCGATCGTCGTGTCGAGGGCGTGGTGCACCTGCACGATCTGTGGCGAACGGGGATGGTCTAAACACCTGCCGGTTACAAGGTTACAGGGTTACAAGGTTACAGAGCGCGCGGATGCCCCTTACTGAAGCGATTCCATTTCTCGGCGCGTTGATCGCGTTGCTCGTCGGCCTGGCGATCGGCAAGGCGTGGGAGCGCTACAAGCTGCGCGACGGCAAGTGGATCGATCGCCGACGGGCGCGCGATTCGCAGCACTACGTGCTCGGCCTCAACTTCCTGGTCTCGAACCAGATCGACCTGGCGATCGAGGAACTGAGCCAGGCCGCACGCGTCGACAGTGACGCGCTCGAGATTCACCTGATCCTCGGCAACGTGCACCGCGAGCGCGGACAGGTGGCGCGCGCCATCCAGGTGCACCAGGCGCTGCTGCAGCGGTCGAAGCTCACCAAGATCGAGCACGCCTACATCCTGCTGTGCCTGGGCCTCGACTTCAAACGCGGCGGCTTCGTCGATCGCGCGCTCGAGGCCTTCAACGAAGTGCTGCGGATGGATCCCACGAACCAGTACGCGCTGCTCTACCTGCAGAAGCTGCACGAGGAACAGCACCAGTGGGCCGACGCGCACCGCATCCGCAAGCAACTGGTGGCGCTGAGCGGTCCCGACACGCAGCCGCGCAACCAGTCGATTCTCGGCTTTCTCGAGAACGCGCTCGGCGCCGAGGCGATGGCGGTCGGCGATCGCGGCCGCGCCGCGCGGCATTTCCAGGCGGCGATCGACCAGGATCCAGACACCACTCCGGCGTATCTCAACCTCGGGGACGTGCTGCTGCTCCAAGGCGACACCGCCGGTGCCGAGGCGGCATGGGACAGCCTCGTCACGCGGTCACCCGATCGCGCCTACCTCGCGTTCGACCGCCTCGAGCGGCTCTACGAGCAGCACGGCGTGCCGCAGCGGTTCGAGGATCGCTGCCTGAGGCTCGTCGCGGCGAACTCTCAGGACTGGCGCGCGCGTCTGGCCCTCGGCCGGCACCTCGCCAAGAAGAACCGGCACGCCGAAGCCTTCGAATTCCTGCTTGCGGCGCTCGAACAGAATCCGCACGGGCTCACGGTGCACCAGGCGGTGTGGAACGTGCTCCTGAAGCTGGATCTGAACCGCGACCTCGTGCAGCGCTACATCGAGTCGGCGCGCTCGTCGGTGTTCTTCCTCGACCCGCACGTGTGCGTGAAGTGCCACTACCGCAGCACGGATCTGCTGTGGCAATGCCCGCACTGTCACGAGTGGAACACGTTTGTGGAGGAGAGAATCGCTCCCGCGAAAGAGGCCACGGTAGAAATGTAGAGGCGGGACTTCAGTCCCGCCAGTCGCCGGTTACTTTTCCGACAGCGTCTTGATCAGGTCCGCGACCTGCCGATCCGTCTCTTCGAACGTGCCGTCCGTTCGAATCACGTAGGTCGCCTTCTTCACCTTCTGATCGATCGGCAACTGCGCGTTCAACCGCCGTTCGGCGTCTTCCTTCGACAGCTTGTTGCGCTCCATCACCCGCTGCAGCTGCATCTCGCGCGGGCAGGCGACCACGATCACCGCCTGGAACTGCCCCTCCCGCTTGGTCTCGTACAGCAGCGGAATATCGGCGACGGCGAACGGTGTCCGCTTGGGAAGCTGGGCAAAGAAATCGTCGATGGCTTTCTGCACGGCGGGATGGATGATGGCCTCGAGATCGAGCCGGGCGCGCTTGTCCTTGAAAACGATCTGCGCCATGCGGACCCGATCCATCGTGCCGTCGCGGCGGACCGAGTCGGGACCAAATCGCTTGCGCACCGCGGCCAGGCCCGACGTGCCCGGCGCCACCACTTCGCGGGAGAGCACGTCGGCGTCGACGATCGGCACGCCCGCTTCCCTGATCTTGTTCGCGACATAGCTCTTGCCGGTGGCAATACCACCTGTCAACGCAATTCTGCGAATCACTTCGCCGCCTTTCCGGATGCCCGGAGTTCCGCGGCGGTCACGGTGTTGCGCAGGACCATGGCCACGGTGAGGGGTCCGACACCGCCCGGCACGGGAGTGAACGCGCCGGCGACGTCTTCGACCTCGGGATGCACATCTCCGATCAACACGCTGCCCTTCTCGGAAAATTGTACGCGCTTGCGGCTGCCTTCGGGAAAGATCCGTTCGACCTCGGATTTGTCCGTCAGCGTGTTGATACCTACGTCGATCACGGTCGCTCCCGGCTTGACGAACGCCTTCGTCACGAAGGCCGGCCGGCCGATGGCGGCAACCAGGATGTCGGCTGTCCGGGCGATTTCCGCCAGCCCCACCGTGCGGGAATGGCACACGGTGACGGTGGCGTCGCGATGCAGCAACAGCATCGCCATCGGCTTGCCGACGATGTCGCTACGGCCGAGCACCACGGCCCGCTGTCCTTTGATGGTCATACCCTCGCGTTCGAGCAATTCCATGCACCCCAGCGGCGTGCACGCCACCAGGGCCGGCCGCTTCTGCACCAGCAAACCGACGTTGTGGGGATGAAAGCCGTCGACGTCCTTGGCGGGATCGATGGCATCGAAGACGCGCTGCTCGGCGTCGCGGCCCATGCCCGCCGGCAGCGGCGACTGCACCAGGATGGCGTCGATGGCGTCGTCGGCGTTCAGGGCCTGGACGAGCGCGAGCGCTTCGCTCACCGAGGCCGTGTCATCGAGGCGAAACAGCTCAGCGCGGCAGCCGGCGCCGCCAACCGTTTTGATCTTGTTGCGAACGTAGACTTCCGAGGCGGCGTTGCGCCCGGCCAGCACGACGCCCAGGCCTGGCGGCCGGCCGTGACGGTCGGCGAACGCGGAAATACGCGGCGCGAGGTCTTCACGAATCCGTGCGGCTACGGCCACACCGTCCAGTCGTCGCGCCGTCATTCGGTCAGCAATCGGCAATCAGTAATCAGCAAAGCAATCAGAGAACGCCTACGCTTTTTCGCCCGACGCCTTGGTGAGGCCGAAGCCGACGGCCCACACCGCAAACGACACCAGCAAGAACCGCAGGCCAAAGGCGTCGGCATCCTCCGCCGTCACATGGAGACCGAGCGATTCGAGCTCCGACCACTTCGCGGTGGTCTCGTTGGTGATGCCGAACTCCGTCATGTAGCCGAGAATCGCGATGCACGCCGCGTTGAAGATCAGCAGCAGGCCGAACGTGGTGATGAAGTTGGCCAGCGCCTGCATCGGCGTCCGCGCGCGGTGTTCCGCCTCGTTGACCAGCGGGCTATGGGTACGGCCGTAGACCCAGTAGATCACCATGCCGAAGTCGAGCCACACGAGAAAGCGGACCCACGTCAGCACCGGCAGGCTGAGCATCAGGTAGGCGCAGGACAGGATGCCAAGCACCGGGAAAATGGGCCCGAACGGCACGCGGAACGGGCGATGCGCGTCGGGACGCTTGGCGCGCAGCACCAGCACGGCCGCGCACACCACCACGAAGGCGAACAGCGTGCCGATGCTGGTCATTTCGCCGACCACCTGGATCTGCGTCAGCCCGGCGACGAGCGCGACGATCACGCAGGTGATGATGGTGGTGATGTAGGGCGTGCCGAACCGCGGATGGACCTTGCTGACTCCCTGCGGCAACAGTCGGTCGCGGCTCATCGAGAAGAAGATGCGCGGCTGGCTCATCAACATCACCAGCAGCACCGAGGTAATGCCGGCGACCGCGCCGGCCGACACCAGG
>JALDXK010000322.1:0-6960 GCA_032155105.1 Acidobacteriota bacterium | reverse complement strand
CGTCGGCCGGCAGGATGTCCTGCCGGCCCAGCCTGAACATCAGGAAGATTTCCGCCGTCCATTGGCCGATCCCCTTCACAGCCACCAGTTGCCGCATCACTTCGTCATCCGGATGCTTCTTCAGCCCCTTCAGGTCGAGACGGCCGTCGAGCACGTGGGCGGCCAGGTCCCGGATGAACGATACTTTCGGCCGGCTGAAGCCGACGGCGCGTATCTCGTCGTCGGTCAACGTCATCACACGGGCGGGGGTGGGTGTGCGGTCGGGCGGGAACAGGTCGCGGAACCGGCCGAAGATGGTGTCGGCGGCCTTGACGGACAGCTGCTGGGACGCGATCGACATGCACAACGCCTCGAAGGGATCGCGCGGGGCCACCGCGTGCAGCTGGCAGGGGCCGACACGTTTGATGACACGTCCGAGCGTCGGGTCGGCTTTCATCAGGTGGCGGCGCGCGGCTCGATAGTCTGGCGACATTTGGAGTTAGAGTAAGGGTTCCACCGTCGCTAAAGCTATGGTGGACAGGTTTGCGGCCGATATGGCGATTCCCACCTTCACCGCCAGCGTGACCCCATCGATCGTCGACCTCGTCGGCGACACGCCACTGATTCGTCTGCGGAAGATCGAGCACGACCTGAAGGGCGTGGAGCTGTATGCCAAGGCCGAGTGGAAGAACCCGGGCGGCTCGGTGAAGGACCGGCCCGCGTTGCGGATGATCCAGGAAGGCATCACGTCGGGGCAACTCACGGCCGGCAAGGTGATCCTCGATGCCACCTCCGGCAACACCGGCATTGCCTACGCGATGATTGGCGCGGCGATGGGGTACACGGTGACACTGTGCGTGCCTGAGAACGTGACGCCGGAGCGGAAGCGCATCCTGCGTGCCTACGGCGCCGAACTGGTGTTCACCAACCCGCTCGAAGGTTCGGACGGTGCGATCCGCATGGCGCAGCGGATGAACGCGGAACACCCGGGCAAGTTTTTCTACGCCGACCAGTACAACAACCACTTCAACTGGCGATCGCATTACGACACCACCGGGCCGGAGATCATCCGGCAAGTTGGCAACCGCCTCACGCACTTCGTCGCCGGCCTCGGCACGAGCGGCACGTTCGTCGGCGTGGGCCGCCGCTTGCGTGAATACAACCGCAACATCGTCCTCGCGTCGGTGCAGCCGGATTCGCCGTTGCACGGCCTCGAAGGCCTGAAGCACATGGAGTCGGCGATCGTGCCGGGCATCTACGACCCGGTGCTCGCTGACGCAGATGTGCGCGTCGGCACCGAAGAGGCCTACGAAATGACGCGCCGCCTCGCGCATGAGGAAGGGCTGCTCGTCGGCATCTCGAGCGGCGCCAACCTCGCCGGCGCGTTGAAGATGGCGCGCGAGAAATCGGTGATGGTGGTGGTGTTCTGCGACGGCGGCGAGCGCTACCTGTCCGAGCAGTTCTGGGAGCATCCCCCCGAGGGCGCGCTGGTTGGCGGCACCAATTGATGGCGCTGGTGCTCGCCACATCCGCCGACGCGGCGATTCGCGCGCACGGGCGGGAGGCGTTTCCGCACGAGTGCTGCGGCGCGCTGCTCGGGCGCGACGGCGTCGTGCAGGAAGCGTTCGCGCTGCCGAATACCACCGAGGAGGGTCCGCGGCGGCGCTTCCTCGTGCGGCCGGACGATTACCGCGTCGCGGAAAACCGCGCGCGCGAGACGAGGCTCGAGTTGCTCGGCTTCTATCATTCGCATCCCGATCACCCGGCGCGGCCGTCGCAATTCGATCTCGACCATGCCTGGCCGTCGTTCTCGTACGTGATCGTGTCGGTGATGGCCGGCGAAGACCAACAGCTGACGTCGTGGCAATTGACGGACGATCGCTCGGCGTTCAATGAAGAACCTGTGACTTATGGCCACTAAGATCCTGATTCCTACTCCCCTCAGACCCTTCACCGAGAAGCAGGACGCCGTCGAAATCGACGGCACCACGATCGGCGAACTGCTGCAGAACCTGACGACGAAGTACGGCGGGCTGAAGCAGCACCTCTACAGCGCCGACGGCAAGCTGCGCAGCTTCGTCAACATCTATGTCAACGACGACGACATCCGGTATTTGCAGAAGGACCAGACGCCGCTGAAGGCAGGGGATACCGTGAGCATCATTCCGTCGGTGGCCGGCGGCGCCCCGTTGGCGACCGAGGCCCTGCCCGAGCTTTCCGGCGACGAGATCAAGCGCTACAGCCGGCACCTGATCATGCCGGAGGTCGGCGTCGACGGGCAGCGCAAGCTGAAGGCCGCGAAGGTGCTGTGCATCGGCGCGGGCGGCCTCGGTTCGCCGGCAGCGATGTATCTCGCCGCGGCCGGCGTCGGCACCCTTGGCATCGTCGACTTCGACGTCGTCGACTTCAGCAACCTGCAGCGCCAGATCATTCACGGCACCCCCGACGTCGGCCGTCCGAAGCTCGATTCGGCGAAGGATCGCCTGCGGTCGCTGAATCCGAACGTGCACGTCGAAACCTACGACGAGGCGCTTTCGTCGGCGAACGCGCTACGGTTGTTCGAGCCCTACGATGTGATCCTCGACGGCACCGACAATTTTCCGACGCGCTACCTGGTGAACGACGCGTGCGTGCTGACCGGAAAGCCCAACGCGTACGGCAGCATCTTCCGTTTCGAAGGCCAGGCCTCGGTCTTCGCCACGAAGGAAGGGCCGTGCTACCGCTGCCTCTATCCGGAGCCGCCGCCCCCCGGGCTCGTACCGAGTTGCGCTGAAGGCGGCGTGTTCGGCGTGCTGCCCGGCATTATCGGCGTGATCCAGGCGACCGAAACGATCAAGCTGGTGCTCGGCGCCGGCGACCCGTTGATTGGCCGCTTCCTGATTTACGACGCGTTGCGGATGCGCTTCCGCGAGTTGAAGCTGCGCAAGGACGCGGATTGCCCGGTGTGCGGCACGCACCCGACGGTGACCAAGCTGATCGATTACGAACAGTTCTGCGGCGTAGCGCCGCATCAGGTGGAAGCGGCCAAGCCGGTGACGACATCCGCAGACGCATTGACGGCCCGCGAGTTGAAGGCGGAGCTCGACGGTGGCAACGCGCCGCAGGTCATCGACGTGCGCGAGCCGCAGGAGTACCAGATCAACCGCATTCCTGGCTCGATCCTGATTCCGCTTGGCGACCTGCCGAAACGGTATGTCGAGCTCGATCCCAACGCCAACCTCGTAACGCAGTGCAAGTCGGGCATGCGCAGCGCGAAAGCGCAGGACTTCCTGCGTTCGAAGGGGTTCACCCGCGTCCGCAACCTCACCGGGGGCGTGCTCGCGTGGGTTGATCAGGTGGATCCGAGTCAGCCGAAATACTGAGGGCTTGGGGCTTGAGGCTAGGGGCTTGAGGTTCCGAAGTCCCAAGTCCCAAGTCTCAAGTTCTCAGGTCATCAGTTTGCTAAAGTCCCTATTCTGCGACCGTGTCTCAAGATTGAACGGCGACTTGTAAGGTCCTAGATAGCGGCTTAATATAGGACTTTGGCGGTCGTATATGTCGCCAAGGTCAATATGCTGAGACTTTCCAAGAAATCCGACTACGCCCTCATCGCGATGAAACACCTGGCGATACGCCCGGATTCCGGCCATTCGTCGAGTGCCCGCGAGATTTCCGAATCCTACGACATCCCCCTGGAATTGCTGGCGAAGGTGCTGCAGCGCCTGGTGCGTGCGCGGCTGCTGGTGTCGGTGCAGGGCACGCGCGGCGGCTACCGGCTGGCGCGGCAGGCCGCGGCGATTTCGGTGGCCGACGTGATCCAGGCGGTGGACGGTCCTGTGACTGTGACGGCCTGCTCCGAGGACGATCACAACTGCGATCAGTTCACGAAGTGCAGCATTCGCGACCCACTCTGGAAGATCAAGAACCGCATTCTCGACGCGCTGAACACGGTGAGCGTGGCCGAGATCGCGGCGGAGAGCGACGCGCCGGTGCCGGCGCAGACGCACACGGTGAGCCGGATGGTTTTTGTACCGCCGATCGGCGAACGATGACGGAGGTTCATGACCTCGTGAGGAACCATCGATGATCTACCTCGATCACCATGCCACGACTCCGGTCGATGCGCGTGTGCTCGAGGCGATGCTGCCGTTCTTCACCGAGAAGTTCGGGAACGCGGCGAGCAGGCACCATCGATTTGGATGGGACGCGAACGATGCGGTCGAACGCGCGCGCAAGCAGATGGCGGGGCTGGTCGGCGCCGGCAGCAAGGAGATCGTCTTCACCAGCGGCGCCACCGAGGCCAACAACCTCGCGATCAAAGGCGCGGCGGCGGCGCGGCGCGGTGAGCGCGATCACCTGGTGACGGTGGCCACCGAGCACAAGGCGGTGCTCGACCCGATCGCGCGGCTGCAGCACGAGGGCTGGCGCGTGACGATGTTGCCGGTGAACGGAGACGGCTTGATCGATCTCGCGGCGCTCGAGGCCGCGGTGACGGACCGGACGGCGCTCGTGAGCGTGATGGCGGCGAACAACGAGATCGGGGTGCTGCAGCCGATCACGGACGTCGCCGGGATTGCGCATCGGAAGGGCGCGTGGTTCCACACCGACGCCGTGCAGGCGGTGGGGCGCGTGCCGTTCGACGTCGAGGCGTTGGACGTGGACCTCGCGTCGTTGTCGGCTCACAAGATCTACGGGCCGAAGGGTGTGGGCGCGCTGTATGTGCGGCGGTCCCGCAAGGTGGCGATCGTCGCGCAGATTGACGGCGGCGGGCACGAACGCGGGATGCGGTCGGGGACGTTGAACGTGCCCGGCATCGTCGGATTCGGGAAGGCCGCGGAGATTGCGCGTGCGGAGCTGGCCAGCGAAGCGACTCGCGCCGCCGAGTTGCGGGATCGGTTGCTTACGGGGTTGCGTGCCAAGACGGATGGGATGATGGTGAACGGTTCACTGGACGCCCGGCTGCCCGGCAACCTGAACGTGAGCTTCGAAGGGATCGACGGCGAAGCGTTGCTCGTGAGCCTGGATGACATCGCGGTGTCGTCGGGTGCGGCGTGCACGCAGGCGGAACCGTCCCACGTGCTCGTGGCGCTCGGGCTCACGAAGGACAGGGCGCTGGCGTCACTTCGCTTTGGCGTTGGTCGCACGACGACGGCCGCCGAGATAGACCAGGCGGCGGCGAAGGTGAGCGACGTGGTCGCAAGGCTCAGGTCGATGGCGCCAGCCTAAGTACGGTGCGTACGGTGCGTACGGGTGCCAAGGGTTGGGTGCCGGGTGCCGGTGCCAAAGGGGTGGTGCCAACGGTGCGTTACTCAGAAGAAGTGCTGGCGCGAGTGCGCAATCCGCAGCGTGTTGGCACATTGAATGGCGCCGGCGTGGGCACTGGTGAAGTAGGCACGTTGGATGAGGGCACGGTGGTGCGCATCCAGGTGCGGACGAGCGGCGAGCGCATCGCCGAGGCGCGGTTCAGGGTGTTTGGCTGCAGCGCCGCCATCGCGAGCGCAAGCCTGGTGGCCGAGTGGCTGGAAGGCACGCCGATAGTCGAGGCCGGGCAGCTGACGCCGGAACGAGTCGTGCAGAAGTTAGGGTTGCCCGCCGAGCGCCACCATGTGGCTCGAATGGCGGTTCAGGCGGGCGTGAAAGCCCTCGAGGACATTCGCCTTCGCGGCTTTGCCGTGTCGGCGGAACAGGCGGAGAAATGATCGAGATCACGGAGAGCGCGGCGCGAGTGATTCGCAAGCAGCTCGACAAGAACCAGAAGCCGGGCGGCGGATTGCGCATCGCCGTGAAGGCGGGCGGCTGCTCGGGGTTCAGCTACACGTTTGCGTGGGACTCGGCGGCGCGCGACACCGACGTGGTGTTCGAGGGCGGCGACGGCGCGAAGGTGTTCGTCGATCCGCGCAGCCTGAAGTTACTGGACGGCACGGTGCTCGATTTCGACGAGGACAATCTGCTGGCCACGAGCTTTACGTTGAAGAACCCGCATGCCAAGAGCACGTGCGGCTGCGGGGAAAGCTTTTCGGCGTAGTCGAAAATTAAAAACTAAAAACTAAAAGTTAAAAATGAGCACAGCAACGAAGCAAATCGAGGAACTGGCGAATACCGAATACAAGTACGGGTTCGTCACCGATGTCGAGCAGGACATTGTCCCGGTCGGCTTGAACGAGGACGTGGTGCGCCTGATCTCGTCGAAGAAGGGCGAGCCGGAGTGGATGCTCGAATGGCGCCTCAAGGCGTTCCGCGCGTGGCTCAAGATGGAAGAGCCGCATTGGCAGAACGTGACGTACGAGCCCATCGACTACCAGGGCACGAGCTATTACGCGGCACCCAAGGAAAAGAAGAAGCTGAACAGCCTCGACGAAGTCGATCCGGAGATCCGCGCGACCTTCGACAAGCTGGGGATTCCGATCGAGGAGCAGAAGCTGCTCTCGAACGTCGCGGTGGATGCGGTGTTCGACTCGGTGTCGGTGGCCACGACGTTCCGCAGCAAGCTGGCCGAGCTCGGCATCATCTTCTGCTCGTTCTCCGAAGCGGTGAAGGATCATCCCGAGCTGGTCAAGCAGTACGTTGGCTCGGTGGTGCCGCATACCGACAACTACTTCGCCGCGCTCAACTCCGCGGTCTTCAGCGACGGCAGCTTCGTGTACATCCCCAAGGGCGTGCGTTGCCCGATGGAGCTGTCCACCTACTTCCGCATCAACGCGCAGAACACCGGCCAGTTCGAGCGGACGCTGATCATCGCCGACGAAGGCGCGACGGTCAGCTATCTCGAAGGCTGCACCGCACCCAAGCGCGACGAAAACCAGCTGCACGCCGCGGTGGTCGAGCTCATCGCCCACGCGGACGCGACCATCAAGTACTCGACGGTCCAGAACTGGTACCCAGGCGACAAGCACGGCAAGGGCGGCATCTACAACTTCGTGACCAAGCGCGGCATCTGCAAGGGCGACCGCTCGAAGATCACCTGGACGCAGGTCGAGACCGGCTCGGCGGTGACCTGGAAGT
>JALDXK010000321.1:0-6962 GCA_032155105.1 Acidobacteriota bacterium | reverse complement strand
GAGCGCCAGGCGCTCGGGCTCGCGTCGCGATTCGAGCTGCTGCCGCTCGATCTCGAGCTCGTCGGCGCGCTTGAGCAGCATCTCCGCCTGCTGCGTGTCGAGCGCGATCTGCTGCTGGCGGCGGTTGATGTCGAGCTCGTGCGCGTGTACCGTCTCGCGCGCCGCGGTGGCCGCCTCATCCGCCGAGGCTAGCTCGATGCGGATCCGGCCCAGCTCGTTCTCGACTTCAGCGAGCCGCGCCGATGCGGCCGCTTCGTTCGTGCGCGCCTCGTTCAGCCGCGTCCGCGCCGATTCGATGGCGTCCGACAACGTGCGATAGCGGCGCGCGAACAGCACCTTCTCCCAGCGCCGCATCTCGTCGCGCAGGCGCGTGTAGCGCCGCGCCTTCGCTGCCTGACGCTTCATCGAACCGCGCTGCTTGTCGATCTCGTAGATGATGTCTTCGAGCCGCGTCAGGTTCTGCTGCGCCGCCTCGAGCTTCAGTTCCGCCGCGCGGCGCCGGGCCTTGTATTTCGTGATGCCCGCGGCTTCCTCAATCAACTGGCGCCGATCGGTTGGCCGCGAGCTGAGGATCATGCCGATTTTGCCCTGCTCGATGATCGCGTAAGCCTTGGCGCCAAGGCCCGTGTCCATCAGCAGTTCGTGGATGTCCTTGAGACGGCACGTCTGCCCGTCGATCAGGTACTCGCTCTCGCCCGATCGGAACAGGCGCCGCGTGACCTCGACTTCGCGCGTCACGGCCTCGAGCATGTCCGCAACGCCAGGATGATGGCCGTTGCCGTTGCCATTGGGCTCGTGGGCAGGGACGTCCTCGCCCATCTCCTTCAACAATGATGGAGGGACGATGACGTTGCCGAATCGGAGACGGACTTCGGCGGCACCAGTGGGCTTGCGCGCATCGGAACCGCTGAAGATGACGTCTTCCATCTTGTCGCCGCGAAGGCTCTTGGCGCTTTGCTCGCCTAGCACCCACGTCAGCGCGTCGGCCACGTTGCTCTTGCCGCAGCCGTTGGGGCCGACAATGGCGGTGACGCCACGGTCGAATGCCAGCTCGGAGCGATCCGAGAAGGACTTAAAACCTGAGATTTCTAAACGTTCAAGATGCATGGAACTGGTTCAGGAGGAAACGCTCGTCAGTCTAACAAAGCACTGTCTCTAGTAGCAAGACAGATCAAGGCCCCCATATTTAGGGGGTCTTGCCCTAATCGGCCCGAAAACACAAAGGGCGGGACTGAAGTCCCGCCCTACGAGTCTGAGCGGCAACCGGACGCTACTGTCCAGCTTTCGCCGTGGTCTTCGTCTTCGACAGTTCCAGCAGTTTCTCGGCGTCGGGAAATTTCGAGATAGCGAATTTTGCCTGCGGATCCACCGTCACCAGGCGCTGGCGCGCCGTGGCGATGTCGAACACCGATTCGTCGATCGCGTAGCGAATCATCGCGCGGATGAAGTCGATGTCCTTGGTCCACGCCTCATCGTCGATCTTCAGGTTGCGCGACACCACGAAAGTCTTGAAATCCGCCACCATCGCGTCGTCGACGGTGAAGCCCTTCTTCACGGTCTTCCGCGACGGACCCGAATGGCCAACCCGCGCGTCGCCTTCGGCGCTGTACTGCTCGGCGTACGACAGGAAGAAGCCACGCCCGTGCAGCGTCCGCCCGAACCGCGTCGGGTTGAAGCCTTCAACCGGACCGTCGAAACGCATGTCGGGCTCGATGCCGCCACCGGAGAACACCTTGCGGCCGCCGATCGTGTATTTGAGTTGATCAGCCGTCTTGGCGCGCTCGCCCTGCTCCTTCAACGTGTAGGTCAGGTACTCGTCGAACGTGCCGTCCCACGGACGCTGGATCAACCGGCCTTGGGGCGTGTAGTAGCGCGCGGTGGTCAGTGCGAGGCCCGCGCCGCCGGCGACGCGGTACACCGACTGCACCAGCGCCTTGCCGAACGTGGTCTCGCCGACCACGAGGGCGCGATCGTAATCTTGCAGCGCGCCCGAGACGATCTCCGACGCACTGGCGCTATTGCGGTTCACCAGCACGACCATCGGGATGTTCAGGTAGTCAGGCGTGTCGGTGGCGCGGTAATCCGAATCCGAATTCTGCACGCGGCCGCGCGTGTAGACCACCATCGAGCCCTTCGGCACGAAACGGTTGGTGATGCGAATCGCCTGGTCGAGCTGTCCGCCCGGATTGCCGCGCAGGTCGAGCACGAGGCGCTTCATGCCCTTCTTGGTCATCGCCTCGAGCGCGTTGCCAAGATCTTCGTCGGTGTGTTCCGCGAAATCCGTGACGCCGACGTAGCCGGTGGTGCTGTCGATCATGAACGACGCCGACAGGCTCGGAATGCTCACCTGGTCGCGCATCACGCGCATCTCGAGCAGCCGTTCGAAGCCTTTGCGGCGCACACCGATGTTCACGAACGTGCCCTTGGGGCCTTTCAACTTGTTGACGGTCGCCTCGGTGGTCCAGCCCTTGGTGCTGGTGCCTTCGACGTCGGCGATGACGTCGCCGCGGCGGATGCCGTTGCTGAACGCCGGCGAGCCTTCGAACACGCGCACCGCGGTGATGTCGCCGTCGATGGCCGAGATGGTGAGACCCAATCCAAAGTAGCGGCCTTCCTGCCGCTCGCGCATCTGCGCATAGGTCCGCGGATCCATGAAGCTCGAATGCGGGTCGAGCGTCTGCAGCATGCCGTTGATGGCGCCGTAGACCATGCGGTCCGACTCAACCGGCGACGCGTATTGGGATTGAATGGCCGTAAGCGCCGCCGTAAAGCTGCGGTAGTGATCGGGCACCGATTCCCCGGTGGCCATGGCGCTCTTGCCAAAAGCCCCGCCCACGAGGGCGCATACGAGGATGAAGGACGCGGCGGCGAAAGTAGAACGGCTGCGCATAGGCGATGGTAACCGCTAAATTCCCTCCCCACAAGGACGGAGGGACCACTTTGGGACTACAATGCACTATTGGACGTTTTCGGCCGGAAAACGGCCGTCCCGACCTTATAAAGGGAGCTTTTATGTTTGGTTCCATCGGCATGCCTGAGCTGATCATCATCCTCGTGATCGCGCTCATCATCTTCGGGCCGCGCAAGCTCCCGGAACTGGGCAAGTCTCTTGGTCGCAGCTTGAACGAATTCAAGAAGGCCTCCACGGATCTGCAGAACACCCTGGAGCAGGAAATCAAGATCGAGGAGCAGAAAGAAGCGGCCAAGAAAGACGACACCAACGTCGCGCCGCCCCACACCGTGACGCCGGGACCTGGTTCGGACGAGGACGAGCCGCCACAGCAGACTGTGTCGCGCAGCTAGACCTAGGCACCTTACGCACCAGTACGCACTGTACGCACCCTAGCTCTCATGGCTTTAGTGCCTTTTCCCAGTCAGAATCGGGACGACGATCGGCAGGATCTTCCGGAGAAGTCCGGAGGATTTTCACCGTTCGGCGATCACGATGAGGAGCCCGGCGAAGGCCGGATGACGTTTCTCGAGCACCTCGACGAGCTGCGCAAGCGCATCACGCACGCCGTCGGCGGACTGCTGGTTGGCTTCCTCATCGCGTTCGCGTTCATCAATCCGATTTTCGACTTCGTCTACCAGCGCCTGGCCAGCAGTGTGCCAGGCGGCAAGATGATCTACACCGAGGCTCCGGAGATGTTCATGCTCTGGATCAAGATTGCGGCGCTCACCGGCGTCCTGATCGCCTCGCCGTACATCATGCTGCAGGTGTGGCTCTTCATTGCGCCAGGGCTGTACGCGAAAGAGAAGAAGCTTGCGATTCCGTTCGTGCTCGCCTCGTCGGCGTTGTTCATCGGCGGCGCGGCGTTCTCGCACTACATGGTGTTTCCGGCCGCGTGGAATTTCTTCGCGAGCTTCGGCAATACCTACGTCGAGTTCCTGCCGCGCGTCGGTCCGATCTTCGGGATGTACGTGAAGCTGATGCTCGGCATCGGTCTCACCTTCCAGCTGCCGGTGTTGATCTTCGTGCTGGCGCGCCTGGGCATCGTGACGGCAGGATGGCTGCTGTCGAACTTCAAGTACGCGGTCCTGCTCATTTTCATCTTCGCGGCGGTCATTACGCCGGACGGCAACCCAGTCACGCAGCTCATGGTTGGCGGCCCAATGGTCGTGCTTTACCTCTTCGGTATTGCAGCCGCGTGGCTTTTTGGGAAATCCAAAAATTCAGATCCAGAAGAGGCGTAGAGCCATAACCCCGTAGGTACGTTTGACTTCGGGCGTTTTCCGGCTCTACACTCCCTGTATGAAAACTATCCGCCCTCTGGCGTATGGCTTATTGCTGAGCTTCTTGTTGTCTCCCTCGGCGGCGACTGCACAAGATAGCCGGCCGGGCGGTAACACGGTTTCCGGAGACACCGGGATCTGGTTCGTACCGACGGGCGAGACCGTTCTCAAGGGCCAGTGGAGCGGTGCGTTTGGCCTCGTCAACGAAGATCGCAGCGAAGGTTTCAGCGACATCAGCGACATCGGCGGCATGTTCGCCTTCGGCGCCACCGATCGCGTCGAATTGTTCGGCACCTTCAGCTATCGCCGCATCGATGCGGACCTTGTGCCGGTTGCGCGCAACGGCCAGCCGCAGGATTACCTGATTCGACAGGGATGGACCACGGGCCTCGGCGACTTGTGGGTCGGCGCCAAGTTCAACCTGCTGACGCAGTCGACCTCGAACGGCTACGCGGTGGCGGCGCGCGTGATGGCAAAGTTGCCGACCGCGAGCGCCGACGATGGCCTCGGCACCGGCAAGGCGGATTTCCAGGTCGACCTGATCACGTCGCGCGAGTTCGCGGAGAAGATCGAACTCACGATGCAGACCGGGTACAAGTTCCGCGGCAGCCCCGACGGCTACAACCTCACGCAGGGCTTCAAGTGGGGCATCGGCGGCGCGTTTCCAAGCCGCTCGAAGTTTCGCGTCATCGGGGAGATGTTCGGCGAGGCTCTCCAGGATCAGGATCAGCGCTTCACAGGCACCGATCCCGCGCCGGGCATGCCGAGCCAGTGGGACCCCGATGCGACGCGTCATCTGTTCGGCGGCTTCCAGTACAACGCCACCAACGGCATGTATATCGGCGCAGGCGTGACCTACACCGCGTCCTACCTGCTGCACCGCCGCGACTTCCCGACCTCTGAAGACAGCGACTTCGATCGGCTTGGCCTGCAGGTGCGCCTCGGGTATCACCCGGGCGTGCGCATCTTCGCGCCGACAGCCCCGGCGGTACAGCCGGGTGCGCCGACCACGCCCCCGGCGCCGTCCAACCGCGCTCCCACGGTGAAGGCACGCTGCGAGCCCTGCACGGTGGAAGTGGGCCGCCAGTTGACCGCCTCGGCCGACGCGCAGGATCCGGATGGCGACACGCTGCGGTACCGCTGGACCGCGCCAACGGGCACATTCGCCTCGCCGGGCGATCGCCAGACGCCGTGGACCGCGCCGGGCCAGGTGGGCGCGGTGCCGCTCACCGTCACGGTGGACGACGGTAAGGGCATGACGGCATCAGACACGGTCACGGTGCAGGTGATTGCGGCGGCAGCCAAGAAGCAGGTCACCTTCGAGGACGTGCACTTCGACTTCGACCGCTACACGCTGCGGCCGGAAGCCACGCGCATCCTCGACGAAGCGATCAAGGCAATGGTCGACGATCCGAACCTGCGGCTGACGGTTGAAGGCCACACCTGCAACATCGGCACGACCGAATACAACCTCGCGCTCGGCGAGCGGCGTTCAGCGGCGGTGCGGGATTACCTGGTCAGCCGCGGCGTGAACGCGACCCGGTTGCAGTCGGTGAGCTATGGTGAAGAACGGCCGAGGCACGACAACTCGCGCGAAGAGACGCGCCGGTTGAACCGTCGCGCGGCTATGACGATTCGCTTGCAGTAACACTCTTGACGAGGGTCAGGAGCCGATCCAAAAACGGCTCCTGGCCCTTCAAGATCTTCCCTCTCGCTTCTTCAATCGAAAACCAGCCGGCACGATCGACTTCAGGGAAGTCCGCGAAGCTGCCTGACTTCGGCGGCCACTCCAGCGAGAACAGGTTGCTCTTCACCGTTGCGGTGTCGAAGTCCGACTCGGCAGTGAAAACGTAGACGACCTTGCCGCTGGGTTGCTTGATCGAGCCGAGCTCGACGAAGACGCCGGTCGGCGGGGACCCCATTTCCTCTTCGAACTCGCGCTTCGCAGCCGCGATCGGCAACTCGCCGCCGGTGAACTGGCCCTTCGGCACGGTCCACGCGCCGAGGTCCTTCTTCGCCCACAGGGGACCGCCGGGATGCGCGAGCAACACCTCGAGCCCCAGGGGCCCGTTGCGGTAGAGGAGGATGCCCGCGGCCTGCTTGGGCATCTACAGATCGACGAGCGCCTTGAATCCGCCGTACGACATCCGCTTGAGATCGAACGGCATCGTCGGCGGCGCCGCTTCCATACGCGGATCCGCCATTACTCGCTTGTTGACGGCATCACGGTGCGCACGCGATTTATAGGTGATCCAGGAGAAGATCACGGCTTCGCCCGGCTTGACCTTGGCGACCTTCGGAAAGGGTACGCCATGCGCCGGCTTCACGTCGTCGATGACGCACTCGACGTATTCGAGCGCGCCGTGCTCCTTCCACACCTTGCCGGCCTTGCTCGCAATCGCCTTGTAGGTCGCCAGCTTCCGTCTCGGAACCGCCAGCAGAAATCCGTCCACGTAACGCGCCATGCGCACCTCCTCGATCAATAGGCCTTGGCGAACCACGCCGACACCGTGGCTGGCGTGTGGCACTTGATGCACGGCTTGCCAGGGGCCTGTTCGTAGCCCTTGGGGATGTTGCGAATCGTCGCCTGCGTCTCGGCCTTGATGTCGGCCTCGCACTTCGCCTCGCCGCACCACGGCGAGATCACGAAACCGGGCCGCCCTTCCATCGTCGCTTTGAACTCGTCGTACGAATCGGTCGCCGTGGTGTGATCCCGACGGAAGGCGACC
>JALDXK010000320.1:0-6976 GCA_032155105.1 Acidobacteriota bacterium | reverse complement strand
ATCTTCGGCGGCATCCTGCGCTGCGACGTGCTCGCGGCGGGCGTGATTGCCGCCGTCAAGGAACTGGGCGTGCCCGTGCCGATCGTGATTCGCATGAAGGGCACCAATGTCGAGGAAGGGAAGAAGATGCTGGCTGAGAGCGGGTTGAACTTCACGACCGCCGACACGATGGGCGAGGCCGCCGACAAGGTGGTGGCGCTGGCGGGAGGAGGTCGCTAATGGCGATCCTGCTCGACCAGAACACGCGGCTGATTGTTCAAGGTCTCACCGGGCGCGAAGGCACCTTCCACGCCAAGGCGGCACAGGAGTACCACACCAAGGTGGTCGGCGGCGTCACCCCTGGGAAAGGCGGCACGACGCACGAGGGCTGGCCGGTCTTCAACACGGTGGCCGATGCGGTGAAGGAGACCGGTGCGAACGCGTCGGTGATCTTCGTGCCGCCGCCGTTCGCGGCCGACGCGATCATGGAAGCGGCCGACGCCGGCATCGGGCTGGTGGTGTGCATCACGGAAGGCATTCCCGTGGTGGACATGATGAAGGCGATGACCGTCCTCAAGGATCATCCAGCCACGCGACTGATCGGCCCCAACTGCCCGGGCGTCATCTCGCCCGGCAAGGGCAAGGCCGGCATCATCCCCGCGAACATCTGCAAGGAAGGCCGCATCGGCATCGTCTCGAAGAGCGGCACGTTGACCTACGAGGCGATCGATCAGCTGACCCGCCACGGGCTGGGGCAGAGCACGTGCATCGGTATCGGCGGCGATCCGCTGATCGGCACCACCCACATCGACGCGCTCGGGTTGTTCCAGAACGATTCCGAGACGGATGCGGTGATCATGATCGGCGAGATCGGCGGCTCCGCAGAAGAGGAAGCCGCGGCGTGGATCAAAGACAACTTCCGGAAGCCGATCGTGGCGTTCATTGCCGGCCAGACGGCGCCGCCCGGACGGCGCATGGGTCACGCCGGCGCGATCATCGCGGGCGGCAAAGGCACCGCGGCTGAGAAGATGGCGGCCCTGTCGGCCGCCGGCGTCACGGTCGTCAAGAGCCCGGCCGATATGGGTCAAGCCTTGGTGGATTCGCTGAAGGCTTGACCGCGTGGTCTTGGGTCGTGGGTCCTGGGACTTGCAAGCCCCAAGCCCCAGGTCCCAAGCCCTCACAACGTCGCCGAACAATTCGGCGAGATCATCTTGATCTCGTCGACCTTCAGCTTCAGCAGCGTGATCGGAATGTCGTCCTTATTGGGGCGGCTTTCCATCTTCACGCCGGCATTACCCGCGGGCGCGACGACGTCCTTGCCTGGTCCTTCGATCTCGACGTTGAAGCCATTCCCGCTCTCGCCGGCCTTCAACTCCATCTCGGATTTCTGGACGTCGGTGATCTTGGCGATCAGCTGAATCGTGTGGCCGGCGTGATCCTTCATCTTGTCCATCTTCTCGATCCAGTACATGCGCTTGCCGTACTTCCCCATGTCGGTGCTGCTGACCGGCCACTCGCGCACGTTGGTGAGGATGAAGGTGTCCTTCTTTTCCGCGGCGGTCACGCAGCCCTGCAGGGTGACGGGTGAGCCTTTCTCGAATTTCTTGCCGTCCTGGGCAGTCACAGGCGACATTCCGGCGACCATCAACCCCAAAATGAGCGTGGTCGCGGCAATCAAGGTCTTCATGGATTCCTCCAAGCGGGGGTAGGTGCATAAGGTTTGCCATCCGCCTCGCGCCATGGCGGACAAGGTTCAGCCCGGCTGTACACTCTGGGGACATGACTACGCACGATTTGGCGGCGTTACGGAAGAGCCTCGACGACATCGACGCGGTGCTCGTCTCGGCGCTCGGCGAGCGGGCGCGGCTCGCGCGGGAGATCGCGAAGGTCAAGGCAGAAGGGGAGGGGCCGGTACGCGACGCGGACCGCGAAACTGCCCTGTTGCAGCATCGCTCCGCCGTTGGCGAGCGCCTCGGCCTCGATCCGGCGTTCGTGCGCCGCATCTTCCGCGAGATCCTCGACGACTCGGTGCGCCGCCAGCACGACGCGCTGCAGACCAGCGCCACGGATGCCGAGCAGGAATTGAAGGTGGCTTTCCAGGGAACGGAGGGCGCCTACGGGCACCAGGCCGCGCTGCAACACTTCGCCGTGGCGCGACGGCCGATTGGCTTCAAGGCCTACGGCACATTCCGGGAGATGCTCGAGGCCGTGATCGAGGGCCACGTCGATCGCGCGATGTTGCCGATCGAGAACACCACCGCCGGTTCCGTCTACGAGTCGTACGACCTCCTGTTGCGGTTCAACCTGTCGCTGGTCGGCGAGGAGATCGTCGACGTGCGGCATTGCCTGCTCGGCGTGGCGGACGTGCCGCTCGAGTCGCTGCGGCGCATTCACTCGCACCCGCAGGCCCTCTCGCAGTGCAGCGAATTCCTTTCGACCCTGCGTCAGTGCGAGGGCGTGAGCGCGGCCAATACCGCCCTGGCCGCCAGGCACGTGCGCGACCTGAATGATCCCACCGAGGCGGCGATTGCCAGCGAGGAAGCCGGCGCGCATTTCGGCCTCCACGTGCTCAAACGGGATATCGCGAATCAGGCGGTGAACTACACGCGGTTCGTGGTGGTGGCGTCAACGCCGGTCGAATGCGATCCCCGCATCGCGGCCAAGGTCTCGATGGTCCTCTCGACGCGCCACGAGCACGGCGCGCTGGTGCGGTGCCTGAACGTCATTGCAGACGAGGGCCTCAACGTCACCAAGCTCGAGTCGCGGCCACGGCCCGGGACGCCCTGGGAATACGTGTTCTACGTGGACGTGGAAGGGCACACGTCGCTGCCCCGAATGCAGGCGGCCCTGACCGGACTGGCCGAACGGACGGTCTTCCTGAAAGTCCTCGGCTGCTACCCGGCGAGGGAATTGCCGCGCTAGAAGATATAATCGATCGGATATGGAACGAACCTTTGCCATCATCAAACCAGATGCAGTCAAGAAACGGGTCACCGGCCAGATCATGGCCCGCATCGAAGGCGCCGGGTTTAGCGTGCGCGCGATGCGGATGATCCACATGTCCAAGGCCGAGGCCGAGGGCTTCTATTACGTCCACAAGGCGCGGCCGTTCTTCGGCGGGCTCACGGACTTCATGTCGTCGGGATCCTGCGTGGTGATGTGCCTCGAGGCCGACGGCGCGATCAAGAAGTGGCGCGACCTGATGGGCGCAACCGATCCCGCCAAGGCCGAGCCGGGCACGCTGCGCAAGGACTTCGGCGCGTCGATCGACAACAACGCCACCCACGGATCGGATGCGCCAGAGACGGCCGCCTTCGAGCTCGGGTACTTCTTCCGAGGGATGGAACTCTAAGCCAATGGCCATCAAAGCAGATCGCTGGATCCGCAAGATGGCGCTCGAACACGGCATGATCGAGCCGTTCGAGGATCGGCAGGTGCGCCAGGGCGTGGTGTCGTACGGCGTGTCCTCGTACGGTTACGACTGCCGCGTCGGCAACGAGTTCAAGGTCTTCACCAACGTCTACAACACGGTCGTCGATCCGAAGAACTTCGACCCCCGGTCGTTCGTCGACATCAAGGCGGACTGCTGCATCGTGCCGCCGAACTCCTTCGCGCTCGCGTCGACGGTGGAGTACTTCCGCATTCCGCGCGACGTGCTGACGGTGTGTCTCGGCAAGTCCACCTACGCGCGCTGCGGCATCATCGTCAACGTGACGCCGTTCGAGCCGGAGTGGGAAGGCCACGTCACCATCGAGATCTCGAACACTACGCCGCTGCCGGCAAAGATCTACGCCAACGAAGGCATCGCGCAGGTGCTGTTCTTCCAGAGCGACGAGCCCTGCGAGATTTCCTACAAGGACAAGAAGGGGAAGTACCAAGCGCAGCGCGGCGTGACCCTTCCTAAGATCTGATGCTGCGTCCGTTCAAGGGCCAGGTTCCGCGCGTCGACGCCACGGCCTATATCGACCAGAGTGCGCAGGTCATTGGCGACGTCGAGATCGGCGCCGAGTCTTCGGTGTGGATGAACGTGGTGATCCGCGGCGACGTCAACAGCATTCGCGTCGGCAAGCGCACCAACATCCAGGACCTGACGATGGTGCACGTGATGCGAGGCACGCATCCCACCACGATCGGCGACGAGGTCACGGTGGGCCATTTGGCGGTGGTGCACGGCGTGACCATCGAAGACCGCGTGCTGGTGGGCATGGCCGCCGTACTGCTCAACGGCGTGCACGTCGAACACGATTCGGTGATTGCCGCGGGCACGCTGCTCACCGAAGGCACGCGGATTCCGGCGCGGTCGCTGGTCATGGGGCGTCCAGGAAAAGTGAAGCGGCCGTTGACCGACGACGAGGTCGCCGAGATCCGCTGGTACGCGAATAACTAGGTGAACTATCGGCTCGACTATCAGGCGGAGCGCTGATTGCCGACTGCTGATTGCTGATTGCTGATATGAACACAGGTCCAGCACGCGGAATGCGCGACTTCCTGCCGGAAGACGTGCGGCGCCGGCAATACGTGATCGGCGTGATTGCCGACGTGTACCAGCAGTACGGGTTCGAGCCGCTCGAGACGCCGGCGGTCGAGAACCTCGAGACGCTGCAGGGCAAGTACGGCGAAGAAGGCGACCGGCTGATCTTCAAGATCCTCAAGCGCGGCGAAGGCGCCGAGACGGGGCAGGCCGACCTCGCGCTGCGCTACGACCTCACCGTGCCCCTGGCGCGGGTCGTGGCGGAGTATCGGGCCAAGCTGCCGAAGTTCTTCAAGCGCTTCCAGGTGCAGCCGGTGTGGCGCGCCGATCGCCCGCAAAAGGGACGCTTCCGCGAGTTCTATCAGTGCGACGTCGACGCCATCGGCTCGACGTCGATGACGGTGGAAGCGGAGTTGCTGTCGGCGGCCGCGGACGTGTTCGTGCGCCTGGGCTTCACGGATTTCCAGATTGTCGTCAATCACCGCAAGCTCCTGAACGCCGTGCTGGGGCATGCCGGCGTGCCGACGGAGCTGCACGGCGCGGCGCTCGTGATCATGGACAAGGCCGACAAGATCGGCGTCGATGGCGTGCGCAAGGAATTGCACGAGAAGGGACTCGCGGCGTCGGTCGCCGACACGTTGCTCGAAGAGTTGAACAGTGCGCCCCCGGCCGACCTGGCGGCGTGGATGGATCGGCGGGCGGCCATCCTCGACGACGCCGGCAAGGCGGGCCTCGAGGACCTGCGGCAGATCTTTGCGCTGTGCAAGCACACCAGTGCGGGGCCGCATCTCGCGCTCGATCGCAGCCTGGCCCGCGGGTTGTCCTATTACACCGGCCCGATCTTCGAGATTCGAGTCAGCGATCTCGCCGGCAGCCTCGGCGGCGGCGGCCGCTACGACAACCTAATCGGCATGTTCTCGGGCGAGAGCATTCCCGCCAGCGGCATCTCGCTCGGCCTCGAGCGCATCCTCGTGGTGATGGGCGAGCGCACGATGTTTCCGGCCAACGTCGTCTCGACGCCCGCTGACGTGATGGTGGTGCAGTGGTTCGCCAGGCGGACCGACCTCTACCTCGAGCTCGCGACCGAGCTTCGCCGTGCCGGATTACGCGTCGAGCTCTATCCGGACGCGCCCACCGACGATGGCAAGAAGGTGGGCGACAGGCAGTTCAAGTATGCGTCGGCACGGGGTATCCCATTTGTCGCGGTCATCGGTGCGGACGAACTGGAAAAGGGCACCGTCACGGTGAAGAATATGAAGACCGGCGAGCAATCCGCTCACTCGCGGACCACTGTGGCCGCGCACATCAAATCGCATCTCTAAGGCAATGGCTGAACAACTCGGATCTCTCGCTCGTACGCACACCTGTGGCGCCCTTCGTCCGTCGGACGTCGGCGTGAATGCGGTCCTCCTTGGCTGGGTGCATCGCGTCCGCGACCTGGGTTCGCTGCTGTTCCTCGACGTTCGCGACCGGCATGGCCTGACGCAGGTGATCATCGAAGGCGACGAGGCGCTGCTCGAGCGCGTCAAGCGGATCCGCTCCGAGTTCGTCGTCGCGATCATCGGCGAGGTCGAGCGCCGTTCCGCCGACACGGTCAACCTCTCGTTGCCCACTGGGGAAGTCGAGGTGCGCGCGAAGGAAGTCCGGATTCTCAACGAAGCGAAGACGCCGCCGTTCTCGATTGCGGAGGATCAAAACGTCTCGGAAGAAACGCGGCTGAAGTATCGCTATCTCGACCTGCGGCGCCCCCAGCTGCAGCACAACATCGGGCTGCGGCACCGCATCACGATGGCGCTCCGCACGTATTTCGACGCACAGGGCTTCTACGAGATCGAGACGCCGATTCTCACCAAGTCCACGCCAGAGGGCGCCCGCGACTTCCTCGTGCCGGCGCGCGTGCACCCGGGCGAGTTCTACGCGTTGCCGCAATCGCCGCAGATCTTCAAGCAGATCCTGATGATTGCCGGCTTCGATCGCTACGTGCAGATCGCACGCTGTTTCCGCGACGAGGCACTGCGCGCCGATCGGCAGCTCGAGTTCACGCAGGTGGACCTCGAGATGTCGTTCGCGACGCCGCCGCTGGTGTTCGAGATCGTCGAGGGCGCGCTGGCCGCATGCTTCAAGGAAATCGGCGTCGAGATTCCGCGGCCGTTTCGCCGGATGCCCTACGCAGAGGCGATGGCGAAGTACGGTTCGGACAAGCCCGATCTGCGTTTCGGCCTGGAGATTCAGGACTTTGGCCCGCTGTTCGCGCAGTCGCCGTTCGGCATTTTCCGCGAAGCGGTGGAACATGGCGGCACCGTGCGGGGCTTCGTGATCCCCGGCGCCGCGAAGTATTCACGCCGCGAGGTCGATGAGCTGGTCGAGCAGGCCAAGCAGGCTGGTGCCGCGGGTCTCATCTACACGCGCTACACGGCCGAAGGCGTGCAAGTCTCAGCGAAGGCGATCGGTGAAGAGGGCGCGCGCAAGGTGCTCGAAGCCTCCGGCGCGAAGAAGGAAGATTTATTGGTCCTCGCGTCGGGCGCG
>JALDXK010000319.1:0-6977 GCA_032155105.1 Acidobacteriota bacterium | reverse complement strand
TAGCATCCGAGCGTGCCGACGAAGTTGCCGCCGAGCGGGCCGATCTCGACGCCGGCCGGCGACGGCCGGATCCGGCGTCGGTGCTGAGCGGGGTTCGCCACGGCGGCAAGCTTCGCGCGGCGTTTGGCGGTACGGCGTGGAACCGCTCGCTGCATCGCCAGGTGCAGGCGCGCACGAAGGCAGTCGAGCGCACCGAGCGCCGCTATCGCGACCTGGTCGACAACGCCAGCGACATGATCTACCGGACCGATCAGTTCGGGCGGTTCACGTTCGTCAACCCCGTGGCGACGCGCATCCTCGGTTACGACGAGGGTGAGCTGTTGTCGATGAAGTACTTCGAGCTGATGCGCCCCGACTGGGTGCCGCGGGCGATGGGCTTCTACGAGAAGGCGGCGAAGACGCGCGAGTCGACCTACCTCGAGTTCCCGGTGCGCAAGAAGAACGGCGAGGAGATCTGGGTCGGCCAGCACGTGCGACCGATCATCACCGGCGTGCGCATCGAGGGCTTCCAGGGCATGGCGCGCGACATCACCGATCGCGTCAACGCCCAGTCGGAGCTTCGCGCCGAGCGCGACTTCGTGTCGGCGATTCTCGACACCGCGCCGAGCCTGGTGATGGTGCTCGACTCGCGCGGGCACGTGGTGCGCTTCAACCGCGCCTGCGAGGAGCTGTCGGGAGTGCCCATGGCCGACGTGGCGGGACGGCCGATCTGGGAGCTGCCCTTTCTGCTCGACGAGGATCGCCGGACGATTCGCGACACCATCCCGAGGCTGGCGGCGGCGACCACGGCCGTGAAAATCGATCGCACGTGGCTAGGCAAGGGCGGCGAGCGCCACGTCATCGCCTGGACGGTGATGGCGCTCGGCGGGCAGACCGGCGCCACCAGTTATCTGATCGGCATCGGCAACGACGTCACGCTGGCGCGCGAGCTGGAGCGGCTGAAGTCGCAGTTCATCTCGATGGTAAGCCACGAGCTGCGCACGCCACTCACCTCGATCCGCGCCTCGATGCAGCTGCTCGTGGCCGAAGACATGACCGGCAACGCCGACGCCGATCAGCTGATACGCGTGGCGCTGGCCAACGCCGATCGGCTGAGCCGGATCGTCAACGACATCCTCGACATGTCGAAGATCGAGGCCGGCGAGATGGTGGTGGCGCCGCGCAAAACCCAGCTGCAGCCGATCATCGACGACTCGGTGCGCTCGGTACAGGCACTGGCGAACGATGCCGGCGTGACGATCCTCCACACCCCGAACGGCGTCAAGGATGTGATGGCCGATCCCGATCGCACGATCCAGGTCCTGATCAACCTGCTGTCGAACGCGGTGAAGCACGCGCCGAGCGGCTCGCAGGTCGAAGTGACCACCGCGCAGGAGAACGGCCAGGCGGCGATCGCGGTGCGGGATCACGGACCCGGCATTCCGGCGCACCGCGTGGACTTCATCTTCGAGCCGTTCACGCAACTGGATGGCAGCGATACGAGGCGAATCACCGGGACCGGACTCGGCCTGACCATCGCGCGCGCGCTCGCGGAGAAACAGGGCGGCGGCATCCGCGTGGCGTCCCGCGAGGGTGAAGGCTCGACATTCACCCTGACGCTGCCGCTTCCTTAGGGGCGGATTGGGGTCAGGTCAAGAATTTCGCCCCGTGCAAGGGATAGTCAGGGACAGGTCGGCGTAGAGGGACAGTCACGAGAGGCCCTCCACCGCTGAGGAAGTACTGGGAGTTTCGGAATTCTCAGAGGCGTGCGAACTGTCCCTAGTCATCCCTGAGACAGGGCGAAATTCTTGACCTGACCCCAAGTATCCCTTCGTCAGTGGACGACGGTGATGGTGCGCCACTTGCCCTGGCGGAACCTGAGGACGGTCAGCACGCAGCGGGTGAAGTGACCCAGCACGATCGCGAGCCAGATGTCTGCAGGCTGCAGTGGCCGCGTCGCCTGGATCACCGTACACATCCCGATCGGCACGGCAATCTGCGACGCCAGCGTGATGAACAGCGGACTCCGCGTGTCGCCCGTCCCCTGCAGCCCCCCGGTGTAGGTCAGCGCCAGCGTGATGAAGAAGCCCGACACGGCGAGATACTGCAGCAGTTGTTCGCCGATCGTCGCCACCGCGGCCTCGGTCGCGCCAAATGCGCTCAGCAGCGTCTGCGGAAACGCCACGAAACAGAACCCCACGCCGGCGGCAACCGCCAGGCCGATCCGCGACGCGGTATGCACGCCTTGCATCGCGCGCTCGGGGTGTCCGGCGCCAAGGTTCTGCCCCGCGATGGTCGCAGCCGCGCCCATCAACCCGACCGACGTCCACGTGATGAGCGAGAACAGCTCGGTGTAGCCGATCGCGTAGGCGGCCTGCGCCGCGGCGCTGTGTTCGAGGCCGCCGATAAACCGCAACAGCGTCACGCCGGCGATGTTCATCGCAATACCCTGCACGCCGGTGGGCAGCCCGAACCGGAACAGCGAGCGGATGATCTGCCAGTCGGGGCGCCAGTTCATGTGACGCGAGAACTTGATCACCAGGCGGCCCTTGAACAGCTGATAGAGCGCGTAGGTGCTCACGGTGCTCGAGGCGATCACGGTGCCCATCGCCGATCCCGCCGTGCCGAACGCGGGGATCAGCGTCAGGTTCAGCACCAGGTTCAGCACCGTCATCGTCACGCCCAGCCGCAGCGGCGTCTGCGCGTCGCCGGCCGCGCGCAGGGCGGAGGTCAGCATGAAGAACAGCAGCATGCCGATGCTGAACGTGAAGTTGATGCGCAGGAACGGCAGCGCCAGGCCACGCACTTCGGGCGACGCGTTGACGAGATCGAGCAGGTACGGCGTCGCAAAATACCCGAGCGGGCCGAGCACCGCGTACATCGCCACCGCGGTCAGGAACGCCTGCTGGACGGTACGATTGACGCGATCGACGTCGCCGGCGCCGACGAAACGGGCGACGAGCACCGCCTGCCCGGTGAACAGCGAGGCCATGAAGACGATGACGACGAGGAAGATTTGCCAGCTCACGCCGATGGCGGCGTTGGCGGCATAACCCATCAACTGGCCGACCAGGATGTGATCGACCACGCCCTGCAGCCCGGCGATGACGTTCTGCAGCATGGTCGGCCACGCCAGCTTCCAGACCGCGGGGCCGATGGGACCTTCGATGAGCGATCGATCGAACGGGGAGTTTTCTTTGAGTGCCGGCTCAGCCAAACAGGGTGATCTTACTGCGGTCTTGAGGACCTGAGGCCCTCAAACGTCCAGTTCAACCGCGTCTTCGGCGCGATCCATGATGAAGCGGAACCGCGCCGACGCGTCCTTCCCCATCAACTCGTTGATCACACGGTCCGTCACCAGCTGATCGGCGATCTCCACCTTCAACAGTCGCCGCGTGCGCGGGTTGAGCGTGGTTTCCCACAACACCTTCGGCATCATCTCGCCCAGGCCCTTGAATCGGGTGATCTCGGGCGTGGCGCGGCCGGCTTTCTTGATGATCTGGTCCTTGTGGTGATCGTCGATGGCCCAGTGCGTTTCCTTGCCGAGGTCGATTCGGTAGAGCGGCGGCTGTGCGATATAGACGCGTCCGGCTAGCATCAGCTGCGGCAGGTGCCGGTAGATGAAGGTCAGCAGCAGCGTCGCAATGTGATGACCATCAGAATCGGCGTCGGCGAGGATGATCACCTTGCCGTAGCGCATCCGGGTGAGATCGAAGTTCTTGCCGACGCCGCAGCCAAGCGCGGTCACGAGGTCGGCCAGCTCCTTGTTCTCGAGCACCTTCGCCGTCGACACGCCTTCGGTGTTGAGCACCTTGCCGCGCAGCGGCAAAATCGCCTGCCGCGCGCGATCGCGGCCCTGTTTCGCCGAGCCGCCGGCCGAGTCGCCTTCGACGACGAACAGCTCGCTGGTGATCGATCCGGGATTGGTGCAATCGGCGAGCTTGCCGGGCAGGTTGACGCGCCCCGCGGTCGGTCCCTTGCGAACGACTTCGGCTTGCGCCGCGCGGCTCGCCTCGCGCGCCCGCGCCGACAGGATGATGCGCGCGACGATCGCCTCGGCAATCGACTGGTTGTTGTTCAGCCAGTGCTCGAGGCCCGGCCGCACCAGGCCGTCAACCGCCGACATCACCTCGGGGTTGTTCAAGCGATCCTTGGTCTGTCCCTGGAACTGCGGCTCGCGGATGAACACCGACAGAATGCCGGTCATGCCCTCGCGGATGTCTTCGGAGGTGAGCGTCACGCCCTTCGGCGACAGGTTGTGCGTGTCGATGTAGTTGCGCACCGCCTTGCCGAGACCGGCGCGCAGGCCGTTCTCGTGCGTGCCGCCGCTGCCAGTAGGAATGCCGTTGACGTAGCTACGCAAGTGCTCGTCGGTAGATTCGGTCCACTGCAGCACCAGCTCGAGTTTCACGCCGTTCTCTTTCTCGAGCGTGAACGGCGACTCGTGCACCGGCTTGCCGGGCTTCTCGCCGACGATCTTCTTGAGGTAATCGACGAGGCCTTCTTCGTGCTGGAACACGTCCTTCTGTCCCGCGGTCTCGTCCTCGAACGTGACCTTCACGCCGCGATGAAGATAGCTGGCGACCTCGAGACGCTCGCGGATGATCTGCGGATCGAATTCCGTCTTCGGAAAGATCTGCGGGTCGGGCTTGAAGTAGACGGTGGTGCCGCTGCCGCGCGCGGCGCCGACCTTCTTCAGGCCGCCGGTGGGCTTGCCCTGCTTGAAGGTCATCTCGTACTGATGACCGTCGCGCTTCACGGTGGCGACCAGTTCGCGCGACAGCGCATTCACGACGCTGGCACCAACGCCGTGGAGGCCGCCGGCGGTCTTGTAGTTGCCGCCGTCGAACTTGCCGCCGGCGTGGAGCACGGTGAAGATCACCTCGAGCGCGCTCTTCTTCGTCTTCGGGTGCACGTCGACGGGAATGCCGCGGCCGTCGTCTTCGATGGTGATCGCATCGCCATCCTTGTGCAGGGTGACGCGGATGTTCGCGGCGTGGCCGTTCATGGCCTCGTCGATCGAATTGTCGAGCGTCTCCCAGACCAGATGATGCAGCCCGGTGCTGCCGACGCCGCCGATGTACATGCCGGGGCGTTTCCTGACCGGCTCGAGGCCTTCCAGGACGGTGATGTCTTTTGCGGTGTAATTCGATGCCACTACGGGAACGATTATAAAGCCCAGCGTCGATTGGCCCCGCCTCCGGCGTGGCAACTACGACGTTTTCTTCTTCCGCGGCGCGGCTTTCTTCTTTTCCGTGGGCGCCTTTTCGGCGGTCGCGGCCTTGCGCGATCGCGCCCGCTTCGCCTTCGGCTCCGGCTGATCGATCACCTGGGTGATCTGCGCTTCGATCACCGGAGGCGGTACCGGTTCAGCCACGACTTCGGTGACAGGTTCTTCCGAAGGCGCGGCGCTCATCTCCGGTTCGGCCCCGTCGTGACCATGGCTGCGGCCGTTCCCGCCATGCTCGCGATGGCCAACGCCCCAGCCGTGCGGCACCGACGCGCGCGACGACGCACCGGGCGCGAACACGCGCAGCGCGCCCTGGCGATCGCGCTCGAGACGGAGCAGTCCGTCTTTCTGGCACGCGCGCATCAGGTCGTTGATCGATCCGTACCGGCGCTCGTCGAAATCCGGCTGCGCGTTCTTCAGGAACTGCTTGAACTGCCGCGGGTACATCGGCCAGCGCGGCGCCGTGGTCGTCTCACCGAGCACCCTGCGCACCAGGGCCACGCCGTCACCAAGCGATTGTTCGGCCGGGCCGGGACCCGAGTCGGGCTGCTCGAGAATCTCGCGCAACGGCGGGGCCTCTTCGCTGCGAGCCGGCTCTCGTTCGCTGCGCGCCGGCTCTCGTTCGCTGCGCGCCGGCTCTCGTTCGCTGCGCGCCGGCTCCCGCACCGCCTCCGCAGGATGTGCCACGCTCGGCGCTTCGCCGCGTAATTCGACGAGCGTGCTCCGCCCCTGCTCCCGCAGCGTGACGAGACCGTGCTCGGCCAGCTTGTCGGCAAACTCGCGAAAGGTGCCGGCGCCGTAGTCGCGTTCCGAAAACGACGAGTCGAGCTGCAGCAGCGTGCTCTTCAGCAGGCCCAGTTGCGGCGAGACCTCGCGATCGACCAACACCTTCAACGCGCGCTGCACCAGCGGCAAGGCCTGTTCGATCATCACCTGCGTGGCCGGGCCGCGCTGGCGCTCGCCGCGCGCCGGCTTCTGCGGCCGGCTGCGCTCGGGTGCGGGAGCCACGTTCTCGTAGGCGATGAACTCGGTGCAGTTCTTCTGCATCACCTGGCTGGTGAACGCGCGGCCGCCGACGACGTAGACCTTGCGGTCGTACTGCTTGAGCTTCTCGACCAGCGTGATGAAGTCGCTGTCGCCGCCGACGATCACAAAGGCGTTGATGTGCGCGTGGGTGAACGCCATCTCGAGGGCGTCGAGCGCGAGGTTGATGTCGGCGCCGTTCTTGTCGCCGCCGGGAGTGAGGTTCCGCTGCACCATGCGGATCGCATGCTGCGATAGTTGCCGGCTGTAATCGCCGGCGCGCTTCCAGTCGCTATAGGCGACTTTCGTGACGACCTCGCCGCGCTCCTTGACGGCGTCGAGGACGACGCCGATGTCGAAAGGCGCACTGAGGGTGGACTTCACGCCGATCTCGATGTTGTCGAAATCGATGAAGACCGCAATCTTCAATCGGGGCTCTGTCAATGGATTGTCCTACGGTAGTGGCTGTTGCCTGTTGCGGTCGGCCCGGCGAGGAACGCTCGGAAAAGAGCTGCGGATCGAAAGCGTGCAGGAGGCGTCCGTCGAACCGCAGCGCCGCGGGCGCCGTTCGCCCGGACGCGACATGAAGCTGCACCAGGCGCCGGGCTTTAGCCGGGCGCGCTGACAGCGACATCAGAATATCACGAGGGGCTCGCGCGACCCTTCAGACCCGATCCGACCTTATCAGACGCGATCTGACCCGATCTGACCCGATCGGACCCGATCGGACCCGATCGGACCCGAT
>JALDXK010000318.1:0-6984 GCA_032155105.1 Acidobacteriota bacterium | reverse complement strand
CGACGGCGTGATCCCACGGCATACGTGGGATCGCCTCGACAGCCGCGTGTGCGCGAACACCGACCGGCTGCTGCGCATCTTCCAGGCGACCGGCGTCCGCGCAACGTTCTTCGTCCTCGGCTGGGTGGCGGAGCGCTTCCCGTCGCTGGTGGGCGAGATCGCCGCTGCCGGCCACGAGATCGCGTCGCATGGCTACGGCCATCGGCTCGTCTATGACCTGACGCCGGCGGCCTTCCGTGATGATGTGCGCCGCTCGAAGGACATCCTCGAGTCGCAATCGGGCCAGCCGATCTACGGCTACCGGGCGCCCAGCTACTCGGTGACGGCACGCTCGTTGTGGGCGATCGACGTCCTGATCGACGAGGGCTTCCGCTACGACGCGAGCATCTTCCCGATTCATCACGATCGCTACGGCATCCCGAACTCGCCGCGCCATCCGTACATGCTGCAGCGCCAGTACTCGCTGCTCGAAGCACCGGGATCGACCGTGCGCTGTGGTCCGTTCAACCTGCCGGTGGCCGGCGGCGGCTACTTCCGCATCCTGCCCTACGCGTGGACGCGATGGGGCATCAACCGGTTGAATGACGCCGAGCGCGCGCCGGCGATCTTCTACCTGCACCCGTGGGAGATCGATCCCGAACAACCGCGACTGCCGGCGCCGATGCTCGGGCGGTTCCGGCATTACTTCAACCTGTCGAAGACCGAATCGCGCCTGCGCGCGCTTCTGGACGACTTCAAGTTCTCGACGATGGCCTCGGTGCTGCGGCGCGCCGGGTTCGACGTGGATAACACCACCACCACGCCGCTGCCATACGTCTGGTGACGGCACACGGAGACATGATGTTCGCCTCGGTTGCCACTTCCCCACTGGTTGTCCGTCCCGACACGGCGCTGCCGCCCGCGGTAGACGTCCAGCTTTCGACCAGTCCCTCGCCCGAGGCGTGGGACGCGTTCGCGCGGCTCGAGCCGACGTCAAGCCTCTATCACCTCTGGGGCTGGCGGCGCGTCATCGAAGACACGTTCGGCCACGAAACCATTTACCTGTCGGCCACGCAGGCCGGTTCGATCGTCGGCATCCTGCCGCTGACGATTCTCCGCAGCCGGCTGTTCGGACATTTCGCGGTGTCGCTGCCGTTCGTGGACGAGGCCGGCATCTGCGCGTCCGATGATGCGGTGAGCCGCCTGCTGGCGGACTGCGCCGCTTCGGTGGCGGCACGCCATCGCCTGTCGCACGTCGAGCTGCGCCACGTCGCCCGCCAACGCGCCGAGTTGTCGGTGCGCCAGCACAAGGTCGGCATGATGCTGCGGCTCGTACCCGATCTCGACAAGGCGTGGACGCTCCTCGATCGCAAGGTGCGCAACCAGGTTCGCAAGGCCGAGAAATCCGGCCTCACCGAGCGACGGGGCGGCGTGGACCTGCTCGACGCGTTCTACGACGTGTTCAGCCGCAACATGCGCGACCTCGGCACGCCGGTCTATCCGCGCAGCTTCTTCGAACGCATCCTGACGACGTTCGCCGATTCGACGACGATCTTCGTGGTCGAAGATCAGCAGCGCACACCGGTGGCCGCCGCCATCGGTCTTGTCCATCGCTCGATGTTCTCGGTGCCGTGGGCCTCGTCGCTGCGCGAGTTCCGCGCGCAGAGCCCGAATACGCTGCTCTACTGGCGAATGATCGAGCACGCCGTGGCGTCGGGAGTGGCCACGTTCAACTTTGGCCGCTCAACTCTCGGTGAAGGTACCTATCAATTCAAAGAACAGTGGGGCGCGCGCCCCATCCCGTTGCACTGGGAATACGTCCTCGAACAGGGACGGCCGCTCCCGGATCTCACCCCCAAGAATCCGAAGTACCGCGCCGCGATTGCCGCCTGGAAGCGGCTGCCGGTGCCGGTGACCCGATGGATCGGCCCGCACATCATCCGCTCGATTCCCTGATCGCGGCACGCGTCCGCGTGTACGCAACGGCCGCCGGCGCCTTCATTGCCCTTGCGATCTGGGGCAGCTGGTTTCCGTTCGTCGTACGCTCGCTGCCGCTCGATCAGGCCCTCGTGCTGCTGCGCTGGAGCATCAATCCCGCGCAGTTTTCGCTGACCGACGCCCTCTCGAACCTGTTGCTGTTCGTACCGATCGGCCTGTTCGGCGCGCCGGTGATGGCGTCAAGCGGCCGGCTCCGCGGCCAGCTGACGGTGATCGCGCTCGGCGCCCTGCTCAGCATGCTCCTGGAACTCGGCCAATTGCTGGTGCCGTGGCGAATTCCATCGGTCCTCGACATCACCGCCGAAACGGCCGGCGTGCTGGCCGGCGTGGCCGTGTGGCGGTTCGCCGCCCGCGAGCTCGACGCCCTGACCAACCGGCTGATCACGGCGTGGCGGCAGGCACATGTCGTCGAGCGGGTGCTGTGGATCTACGGCGTCGCCTTCGCGCTCGCCTGGCTGCTGCCATTCGATTTCACGATTCGACCCGACGAAATCGGCGACAAGTATTCGCACAAGCGGCTGCTGCTGCCGTGGATGCTGTCGCCAGACGCGGCTGCGCCTGCGGAGCTGTGGCTCACAGCGCTGGCGGCGATTCCGCTCGGGTGGGCCGCCGTACTCTGCACGAGCGACGGCAAGACGCGGCGCTCGGTGCCGGCCGCCGCCGCCGACGTCGCGGCCATGCTCGTCGCGTTGACGCTGCTGCAGGTGGCCGTGTTCTCGCGCACCACTGACACAACGGTGACGATCGTCGCCATGGCCGGCGCCGCCGCGGGCGCGATGATGGCGACGCGCCTCACGACCCGCCGTGTCCGCGTGCCACGGCACTCGGCGGCGCAGCTGGCCGTCGTGGCCGGCGCGTGGATTGCCGCCGTGATCGTCGTCGAATGGTGGCCGTTTCACTTCAACGTCGACATCGACCGCGTGCAATACCAGGTCGCCTTGTGGTCGTACGCACCGTTTCGTCCGCCTTCGGAGGCAGGCGACCTCCTGCCGGGCATGCTGATCGCCATCGCCACGGCCGCCCTCGCGGCGCCGTTTCGGCACCAGGACTTCGTCCGGCTGCAAACGATCGGGGCGCTGCTCGCGGTGGGCGGAGTATTCACCACCATTGAAGGAGGCCGCCTGCTGATGCCAGGCGAGACGCCGACGCTCGTTTCGGTCGCCATCAAGCTCCTCGCATTTGCCCTCACGTTGGCCGCGGTGAGCGCGGCGCGGCCCGTCATGACGTCGGAGGCACGGTCATGACGTCGACGCCGCTCCTCGTCTTCACCCCATCGGCCCCGCGCCGCGACGCGCTCTGCGAACCCATGTCGCTGGGAGTACCGTTCCCCGCCGGGCTCGCGATGAGCGAATCCGACATCACGCTGCAAGATGATTGCGGCAACGCCACCACGGTACAGGCGCGGGTCGTCGAACGCTGGCCTGACGGCAGCATCCGCTGGGCGCTCGTCGATTTCCTGCTTACCGGCGACGCCGCACCCGAGCGGCGCTTCACCATTCGGGTCGGCGCGAGCGCCCAGCCGGCTGCGCCGGCCGCGCTCGCGATCGACGCCGTTCCGCGCAAGATCACGATCAACACGGGCGCCGCGACGTTCGTCGCCCGGACCGGCTCAGCGTTCCCGTTCGCCTCGGTTCATGTGGACGGCGAACCGGTCCTCGCCGCCGCAGGCAGCGCCTTCATCGCCACCACGCCGGATGGACGTCTGCTCGAGACCCGGGTCACGACTGTTGCGGTCGAGGAGAGCGGCTCGTTGCGCGCGGTGGTACGGATCGATGCGACCGTCGGGCCGCCGCGGCATCCGTCGCTGCTGCTGACCGCGCGCGTGCACTTCTTCGCCGGATCGTCGGCCGTGCGGCTGGCGATCACGCTGCGGAACATCAAGCGCGCCCAACATCCAGGCGGCATCTGGGAACTCGGCGATCCAGGATCGGTCTACCTGCGCGACGCATCGCTCCGCCTCCCCTTTCCCGGGCCGGTCACGCAGGCCGAGTGTGCGCCGGAGGCCGACAGCAGTACGCAGTCGTGGCCGATGCCGGTGGAGCTTTACCAGGATTCGAGCGGCGGTCCCAATTGGCATCACGCCGCGCACGTCGATCGCCACGGCGATATTCCCTGCACCTTCCGGGGCTATCGCCTGCAGGGCAACGGCCGGCGCGTCGACGGACTGCGCGCCACGCCGTTGCTGATCGCGCGGCACCACGCGGGACAGGCTGGCATCGCGGTCGAGCATTTCTGGCAGAACTGGCCGAAGGCGGTCGCGATCGAGAAGGACGCGCTCGTCTGGCGGCTATTTCCCGGCCAGACGGCCAACGAACATGAGCTTCAGGGCGGCGAGCAAAAGACGCACCGCTGCACGCTGTTCTTCGGCGACGATGCGTGCGCCCAAGACGCACGAGCCTGGGGCCGTGCCCCCTCGTTCGCACGGTTGACGCCGGAGTGGTACTGCGAGAGTCGCGCAGCCGGACTGTTGTCGTGTGCCCAGCCCGATACCTACCAGGAGATCGTGAACACGGCGATCGACGGACCCGAATCGCTGCTGCAGAAGCGAGAGACGGCAGACGAGTATGGCTGGCGTCACTTCGGCGACATTTATGCCGACCACGAGAACGCCTTCAGCGGCCTCGATACACCGGTGGTGTCGCACTACAACAATCAATACGACGCCATCGGCGGCTTCGCGCTGCAGTTCATGCGCTCGGGCGACGCCCGCTGGCACGCGATGATGAGCGAACTGGCGTGGCACGTCGCCGACATCGACATCTACCACACCGATCGCGACAAGAGCGCCTACAACCACGGCCTGTTCTGGCACACCGCGCACTACGTGACCGCCGGCCGCTCATCGCACCGTTCGTTCCCGCGCGATCCGCGCGTCAGCGGCGGCGGCCCGGCCAACGAGCACAACTACACCGCCGGACTGCGCCTGCATTGGCTGCTCACCGGCGACCCGGAGTCGCGCGAAGCGGCGATCGGCCTCGCCTCGTGGGTCATCAAGATGGACGACGGACGGCGTACGATCCTGCGCTGGCTGAGCAACACGAACACGGGCCTCGCCAGCCAGACGTACTCACCGTCGTACCACGGGCCCGGGCGCGGCGCCGGCCATTCAATTCTCGCGCTGCTCGACGGCCATCGCCTAACCCACGACAGCATCTACCTCGAGAAGGCGGAACAGCTGGTGCGCCGCTGCATCCACCCGGCCGACGACATCGAGTCGCTGACCCTGCTCGACGCCGAGCGGCGCTGGTCGTACACGGTGTTTCTGCAGGTGTTGGGCCGCTACCTCGACTACCGCGCTGAGCTTGGGCGCATTGACGAGCACTATGCGTACGCGCGGGCCGCGCTGCTCCATTACGCGCGCTGGATGGTCGAGCACGAGTATCCGTATCTCGACAAGCCGCAGATTCTCGAATACCCGACCGAGACCTGGGCGGCGCAGGACATGCGCAAGTGCGACGTGATGCTGTTTGCCGCCGCCCATGCGTCAGGAGATGAACGGCTGCAGTTCCTCAATACCGCCGCTCGCTTCCACGAGTATTCGGTCAGCACGCTGCAGGCGATGCCGTCGCGCGCGCTGGCGCGGCCGTTGGTGCTGATGTTGTCGAATGGCTACCTGTACCTCTCGTCGGACGCGGCAGCTGCACGGCCGCAACCACCCGAGGTCGTCGACTTCGGATCACCGACGGCGTTCGTCCCGCAAAAGGTGCTCGCGAAGCGCCGCGTCACCACGCTCGCGTGCGCATTTGTTTTCGTGATCGCAGCGACGGTCTTCGCATTGATCTGACACGCCGCTATGTAAAAACTGTCGGCCACCCATCAAAACTGTTGGTGATTCGACGAAAGTCGAAACAGGTTATGTCGGTTGATAGGCGACTCTCGGGCTTAGAGTCCGCATAAGTCACATGCACTTTTTACGGCGTAGCCTTTGCCCTCGGGCCGGGGCATGGTCCGACTGCTTTGTTTCTTCTTTGCGCGGCAACGGGTTTCACTCAACTGCCCTTCATTCCAATGGCGCACGCACACGCGCGCGCGACTGCTGTGCGTTGCACTAGCAACCGCCGCACTTCATTTGACGACTGCAGCCGTGTCGGCACAAACGCTGCCGCACAATATTCCTGAGTTCTCGCAAGACGCTTCCCGCCCTGCCGTGCGCAGCCTTCGCAGCGGCAACTGGTCCGATGACACGACCTGGCAAGGCGGCACGGTGCCGACGGCCAACCACGTGGTGCACGTCGACCCCGGCCATGTCGTGACGATCAACACCCAGGCGGCGGTGGCCTACACGATTGCCGTGCACGGCACGCTGCGGTTCGATCCGCTGGCCAACACGCGCCTGAAGGTCACCAATCTCTCGATCATGGGTGACCACGGCATGCCGTCGATGACCACGGTCGGCCACCTCGAGGTCGGCACCGCGTCCAATCCGATCGCCGCCGGCAACACCGCGGAGATCGTGATCGCCGACACGCCCACCGGCGGCGGCGTCTCCGACCCCGAGCAGTTCGGCACCGCGATCATCAACTTCGGCAAGGTCACGATGCATGGCACGGTGATGACGCCGACGTTCACGCGCCTGGCCGTGGAACCGCGCCTGGGCCACACCACGCTGACGCTGTCGCAGCCCGGCAGCGGGTGGCGCGCCGGTGATCGCCTGGTGATTCCCGACACGCGTCACATGAAGGAGAGCGAGACCACCGGCAGCGGCTGGATCAACGCGGTGAACCAGTGGGAAGAGCTGACGGTGCAGTCGATCTCGGCTGATGGCATCGTCGTCACGCTCACCTCGGCCCTGCGCTACGATCACCTCGGAGCCCGCGACCAGAACGGCACGCTCGACTTCCTGCCACACGCCGGCAACCTGACCCGCAACGTCATCATCCGCTCCGAAAGCGCCACCGGCACGCGCGGTCACTTCATTTCGGTCCACACCGCCGACACCGACATCCGCTACGTGCTGTTCCGCGATCTCGGCCGCACGAAGTACACGCCGCTCAACACCACAACGAA
>JALDXK010000317.1:0-7013 GCA_032155105.1 Acidobacteriota bacterium | reverse complement strand
ACATCGCCATGAAGCACGGCGGTGTGTCGGTGTTCGGCGGCGTGGGCGAACGCACCCGCGAGGGCAACGACCTGTGGCTCGAGTTCCAGGAGTCAGGCGTCGTCAACATCAAGGAGATGGAGAAGTCGCGCGCGGCGCTGGTCTACGGACAGATGACCGAGCCGCCGGGCGCGCGCCTGCGCGTCGGCCTGTCGGCGCTGACGGTGGCCGAGTACTTCCGCGACGCGGAAGGCAAGGACGTGCTGCTGTTCATCGACAACATCTTCCGCTTCACGCAGGCGGGCTCTGAAGTGTCGGCGCTGCTCGGCCGCATGCCGTCGGCGGTCGGTTACCAGCCGACGCTGCTCTCCGAGATGGGCGCGCTGCAGGAGCGCATCACCTCGACCAAGCACGGGTCGATCACGTCGGTGCAGGCGATTTACGTACCCGCCGACGATTACACCGACCCCGCGCCGGCCACGACCTTCGCGCACCTCGACGCCACGACCAACCTGTCGCGACAGATCGCCGAGCTCGGCATCTACCCCGCCGTGGATCCGCTGGCCTCGTCTTCGCGCATTCTCGATCCGCGCGTCATCGGCGAAGAGCACTATAACGTCGCCCGCCAGGTGAAGCAGATCCTGCAGCGCTACAAGGACCTGCAGGACATCATCGCGATTCTCGGCATCGACGAGCTGTCGGAAGAAGACAAGCAGGCGGTGGCCCGCGCCCGCAAGATCCAGCGCTTCCTGTCGCAGCCGTTCTTCGTGGCGGCGCAGTTCACGGGCCTCGAGGGCAAGTACGTCACCATTGACGAGACGATCCGCGGCTTCAAGGAAATCGCCGAGGGCAAGCACGACGGCGTCCCCGAGCAGGCGTTCTACCTGGTCGGCACGATCGACGATGTGCTGAAGAAGGCCAAGGAGATGAAGCAGTAACGTGGCGCTACCAACAAAGATCACGCTTCACATCGTCTCGCCCGATCAATCGGTCACGTACGAGGTCGACGAGGTGTCGATGCCGGGCGTCGAGGGCGACTTTGGCGTGCTGCCCGGGCACACGCCGTTCTTCACCGCGCTTCGGACCGGGACGATGTGGTACCGCCAGGGCGCGGAGAAGCACTCGCTGATGGTGTCGATTGGCTTCGTCGAAGTGCTGCCGGATGCAGTGACCCTGATTGCGCAGGTGGCCGAGCGCGCCGAAGACCTGGACGAGGCGCGTGCCGAGGCCGGCATGAAGCGCGCCGAGGAGATGTTCGGCGCCGTGCCGCACGAGATCGACTTCGAGCGCGCGCGCCTGGCGATGTTGCGAACGATGCAGCAGCTGCAGGCGGAAAGCCGCAAGCGCGTGTGACCTGCCCCCGCCTTCGCTCGCCCGATACATGCGAGCAGCGGCGGGGCCTCGACGAAGTGCTCGTCGAGCGCGTAGTCGGGCGCCGGCGGATGATGGATGCTAAGTAATCTCGCCAAGCTTTTTCGCTACCGCGGACTGATCCAGACGCTCGTAGTCAGGGATCTGAAAGCGCGTTACCGCGGCTCGGTCCTCGGGTTCTTCTGGTCCTTCTTCAATCCGTTGATGCTGCTGATGATCTACACTTTCGTATTCACGAAGGTGTTGCCCGGCAGCCATCCGCCGGAGATGCAACCTTACGCGCTGTTCATGTTCTGCGGCATCCTGCCGTGGACGTGGTTTTCCTCGTCTTTGCTGGAATCCGCCAACACCCTGATCGCCGGCGGGAACCTGATCAAGAAAGTGTTGTTCCCGGCAGAGGTGCTGCCGATCGTCACCGTGCTGGCGAACATGGTGCACTTCTTCCTCGGGCTGGTGATCCTGGTCCTGTTCCTCGTGTACTACCAGCGCCCGATCGAAGGGCTGCAGCTGCTGTGGTTCCCGGTGATCGTTCTGGTGCAGCTGGTGCTCACCATCGGCCTGGCATTGTTGCTGTCGGCGATGACGGTGCACTTCCGCGATCTCAAGGACCTGCTCGGCAACCTGGTCCAGTTCTGGTTCTTCGCCACGCCGATCATCTACCCGATGCAGTCCATCCCGGAAGACATGCGGTGGTGGCTGAACCTCAACCCGATGACGCACATCATGATCTCGTATCAGGAGGTGCTGTTCTTCCCTGGCCCGCACGGCCATTGGAAGTGGTTGATGGCGCTCGCTGTCGGGTCGCTGTTCGTGTTTCTGATCGGCTATTTTGTTTTCGATCGCCTTCGCGACAGTTTTGCGGAAGAAGTATGAAGATCGTTCCGGAAGCCGACGCCACCTCGTGAGGATGCCGAGATGACTCCAGCGATCCAGGTCATCGAGGTATCGAAGGTGTACCGTCGGTACGCTAGGAAGAAGCAGTTTGCCACGCTGAAGTCGGCGATTCTCGAGGGCAGCCTGCTTGGGGACCTCAAGCCGGACGAGACGTTCCAGGCGCTGCGCGGCGTGTCGTTCTCGGTGCCGAAAGGCTGCACCTACGGGGTGATCGGCCGCAATGGCTCCGGTAAGAGCACGCTGCTGAAATGCGTGGCCGGCATCACGCGGCCCACCGAGGGCGAGGTGAAGGTCGACGGCCGCATCTCAGCACTGATCGAGCTTGGCGCCGGCTTCCACCCGGAGATCTCCGGCCGCGAGAACATCTTCATCAACGGCATCATGCTGGGCCTGACCAAGAAGGACATCCAGCACCGTTTCGACGAGATCGTCGAGTTTGCCGAGATGCAGGACTTCATCGACGCGCCGGTGAAGACCTACTCGTCAGGCATGTACATGCGGCTCGGCTTCGCGGTGGCCGTTCACGTCGATCCCGAAGTGCTGCTCGTCGATGAAGTGCTCGCCGTCGGCGACCAGGGGTTCACGCACAAGTGCCTCGATAAGTTCGCCGAGTTCCGCCGCCGGAACAAGTCGATTCTCCTCGTCACGCACTCGCTCGACCTCGTCGAGAAGTTCTGCGACGAGGCGCATTGGCTCGACAAGGGGAAGACGAAGGGCGAAGGCGACCCGAAGCGCGTGGTCGCGGCGTATGTGATCGACGTCGAAGACAGCGAGGAGAACACGCTGGCGAAGGAGGAGGCGGTTCGTGTCGCCGCCGCGGCCAAGGGGGTCTCGGAAGCGAAGGAAGCCCAGCTAACCGAGAGCACGGAGGCCTCCGTGCTCTCCGTAGACAGCGCCGGTACCTCCGTGTCCTCGGGTGAATCCCCCCACAAGGACGGATTCAAGGCCGACGAGGGCCGATGGGGTACTCGCGAGATCGAGATCACCAAGGTCACGCTGGCCGGTCCTGATCACGAGGCCGGCCATGTGTTCCAGAGCGGTGACCCCATCGAGGTGCGGATGGAAGTGACGGCGAAGGAGAAGACCACCGACTTCGTCTTCGGCCTGGGCCTGTTCAACGCCGACAACGTCTGCGTCTACGGTACCAACACCAACCTCGAGGAGTTTCAGCCCACCGAGATCGAGGGCGCTGCCGTGGTCACGTTCAAGATCGATCATCTCGATCTCGTCGAGGGCACCTACCGGCTCGACCTGGCCGCGCACAAGACCGATGGCTATCCCTACGATTATCATCGCCTGCTCTATACCTTCCGCGTGAAGTCGAAGATCCGCGACGTGGGGATCTATCGTCCCGATCACAAGTGGGAATTCGGCGGGGGCATCAAGTTCAGTGACCAGAAGTGAGGCGGTAGCGTTCGTCGCAGATGCGCGACGCCAGGGCCGGACCATCGTCTTCACAAATGGCGTGTTCGATATCCTTCATCCTGGCCATACGCGCTACCTCCGCGACGCGCGCGAGCTGGGTGATGTGCTGATCGTCGGCATCAACAGCGATCGATCTGTGCGCGAGCTGGGCAAGGCGCCCGATCGGCCCATCAACACGGAATCCGAGCGCGCCGAGGTCCTGTCAGCGCTGGCCTCGGTGGATGCGGTGGTGGTCTTCGACGAAGAAACGCCGCACGAGATCATCAAGGCGATCCAGCCCGACATCCTCGTCAAGGGGGCGGACTGGGGCGAGAACGCGATCGTCGGCAGAGACATCGTCGAGGCGCGCGGTGGCCGGGTCGTCCGGATTACGTTAGCCGAAGGCTATTCGACGACATCGCTCATCGAAAGGATCCGGGCCGACGGACGTTGACCACCGGAGGTCGCGGAGGCACGGAGGAATGCTTGGAATACTAGTGCTGCTTAGCGGCACTGGCGTTTAGAAAAGTGTTTCTCCGTGTCTCCGCGTTCTCCGTGGTTTACGTACGTGGACCAGAGTCGTGTCAGAATAATAGGCTCGGCAGATCGGTTATAGCCGGGTAGAGGTATGTCGAGCGCACCGTCACTGGCGTTACGGTCGCTACTTACAGGTGTTCTTCGGGAAACGGGGCTCCACAACCCCACCCGGCGCCTCAGTGGCGCGACCTCGCCTGTACGTGCGCTGGCGATTGCAGCTGCGGCCCGGCGCCTTCCAGACGGCACCGTCCTCCTCGTTGTCCCGACCGACGCCGAGATCGAATCCACCGTCGGCGACATCTCCTTCTTCCTCGGTGTGCTCGAAGGCTCCGCCGATACGGTGGTCTCGCAGCAGGTGCTGCCGTTCCCGTCCACGCAGGTTGATCCGTATCGGGGCTTCCAGCCGCACCTGAAAGTCGCATCCGCCCGCGCGCGCGTGCTGCATGCACTTGCGTCAGGATCAGCCCGCGTCATTGTTGCTTCGGCGGCCGCATTGCTGACGAAGGTTCCCGATCCGGCGTCCTTGTTACTGTCGTCGTGCGAGATCAAGCCGGGCATCGACGTCGATCCCCACGAGCTGGCCAACACGCTCGTGATGGGCGGCTACGAGCCGGCCGATCCCGTCGATGCGCACGGCGAGTTCGCCCGTCGCGGCGGCATCTTCGACGTGTTCCCCGCCGGCGAAGAGCTGCCGATCCGCATCGAGTTCATCGGCGACACCGTGGAATCGATCCGCCGCTTCGATCCCGGCACGCAGCGTTCCGTCGAAACCCTCGATCGCTTCGGCATCGTCCCCGTCCGCGAAGCTCAGCCGGAATTGTTAAGGGGTCTGGCACCTTTACACGCGAATCTGTTTCAGTTCCTGCGTACGAGAGACGCGCAGGCGTGGCTATCCGAGCCAACCGATGTGGAAAACCAGGTCCAGGCGGCCTGGGAGCAAATCGCGACGTCTTACAGCGACGCCGTCGAACGTCATCGCGGCGGGCTCGAACCGCCCCCGCCACATGCATTGCTCGTCACGGCGGAAGAACTTCAAGCCGAGCTCGCCAATGCGGTTGTTGTTGAGGAGCTTGGCATCGACGACGCCGAAGAGTCGGGCGGGACTTCCACCTTCGCGACGGGCGCTTCGGCGGACAAGGAAGGCCGGCCCCTACGTGTCTCTACACTTGCAGTGTCCACGCAGCCGACCGCGGTCTTCCACGGGCGCATTCCCGACTGGATCGCCGACGTCAAGCACGCGCAATCCAACGGCGACGACGTGGTGTTCGTCGCCGGATCACACGGCCGCGCCGAGCGCACGGTTGAACTGCTGAAGGATTACGACGTCCGCGCGGTGATGGCGTCGGATGCCGGCGAGGTCGTCAAAGGCGCGGTGATGGTCGGCGAAGGCTGGCTGTCAAAGGGTTTTCGCCTCCGGATGGCCTCGACGGCTTCAGGATCCGCGGACCTGTCCACCGAATCGCGTAGCGCGAAGGCGGACCACAGCGCTCTTGTCGTTTACGCCGAGACCGACGTCTTCGACGAGGAACGCCGCAAAACTGGTCCTGGCAAGAAGCGATCGGTCTCAGCCGCCTTCCTCTCGGATCTGCGCGACCTCAAGGTCGGTGACCTGATCGTCCACGTCGATCACGGCATCGGCCAGTTCGTCGGCCTCAAGCAGATCTCCGTCGCCGGCGGTGACGTGGTGCAGGAGTTCCTCGAGCTTCGTTATCACGGCGAAGCCAAGTTGTTCGTCCCTGTCGAGCGGCTCGATCTGATTCAGAAGTACACCGGCGGCTCGAAGCCGCCGCTCGATCGCCTTGGCGGCACATCGTGGGAGAAGGCGAAGAGCAAGGTCAAGAAGGCCATGCGCGACATGGCCGAAGAGCTGCTCAAGCTCTACGCCGCCCGCAAGGCGGTGCCCGGCCACGCGTTCGGTCCCGACACGCACTGGCAGGAAGAGTTCGAGGACGCATTCGAGTATCAACTGACGCCCGATCAGGCCACCGCGATCGCCGACATCAAGCGCGACATGGAATCGCCGACACCGATGGATCGTCTGCTCTGCGGCGACGTCGGCTACGGCAAGACCGAGGTCGCGATGCGCGCGTCGTTCAAGGCGGTGATGGACGGCAAGCAGGTGGCCTTCCTCGCGCCCACCACCGTGCTCGCGGCGCAGCACCTGAAAACGCTCGGCGAGCGCTTCGCGGCGTTCCCGGCGAAGATCGACATGATCAGCCGCTTCAGCACCAAGCAGGAAATCAACGACGCGCTCGACGCCCTCGCCTCCGGGCGCCTCGACGTCATCGTCGGCACGCATCGCCTCCTCTCGAAAGACGTCAACTTCAAGGACCTCGGCCTCCTCGTGGTGGACGAAGAGCAGCGCTTCGGCGTGGCGCACAAGGAGCGCATCAAGCAGATGCGCAAGAAAGTCGACGTCCTGACGATGACGGCGACGCCGATTCCGAGGACGTTGAACATGTCGCTGGTGGGGATTCGCGACATGTCGGTGATCGAGACGCCGCCGAAAGACCGCCTCGCCATCCAGACCAACGTCGTGAAGTTCGATTCCGCCGTCCTGGTGCGCGCCATCCGGGCCGAGATCGCGCGCGGCGGCCAGGTGTTCTTCGTCCACAACCGCGTCGAGTCCATCTTCTCGATGGGCAACCTGCTGCAGCGACTCGTGCCCGACGCGCGGATCGTGGTGGGCCACGGCCAAATGGCCGAAGATGCGCTCGAGCGGGCGATGCTCGACTTCATGTCGCACAAGGCCGACGTCCTCCTGGCGACCACCATCGTCGAGAACGGCCTCGACATTCCCAACGCCAACACGATCATCATCAATCGCG
>JALDXK010000316.1:0-7036 GCA_032155105.1 Acidobacteriota bacterium | reverse complement strand
CGCGCACCAACCGCAACACCTGGTTCACGCAGTACAACTTCGACCTGCTGCGCACTGATGATTCCGGCGCCACCCCGTTCTGGCGCGCTGCCTACGCCAGCGACATCGCGGCGATGAAGCTGTTGATGCAGTACGGCGGCGACCCGAACATCCCGACGATGCGCGTGGCGCAGCGCGGCAACTTCCAGGGCGGCACGCGCGGCGGCAGCGATTCGGATCCGCTGGGCCGTCTGCCGCTGCCGACCGGCGGTCCCGGCACGCCGCCGCTCGTGGCCGCCGCGGGCGCGGGGTATAGCGAAGGGTTCGCCGGCAACGCGCATCGCTTCGCGCCCACCGGCATGCTCGCGGCAGTGAAGTTCCTCGTCGAGGAAGTCGGCGTCGACGTGAATGCGGAAGATGAGGACGGCAGCACGGCCGTCCACAACGCCGCGTCGCGCGGCGACAACGAGATGATTCAGTACCTCGTCTCGAAGGGCGCCGACGTGAAGAAGGTCAATCGCCGCGGCCAGACGACGGTCGACATGGCGAATGGCCCGGTGCAGCGCACGCAGCCGTACCCGGAGACGATCAAGCTGTTAGAGAGCCTCGGCGCCAAGAACAACAACCGCTGCGTTTCTTGCTAGGACTTGGGACTTGGGCCTGATGAATTCAAGCCCCAAGTCCCACACGTCACCTTCCTGAAGCTTTTCTTCCGATCTCGATCGCTTTAAAGCCGGGATCGCCCCAGTTCATCACGAACACGCTGAAGCCCTGCTTCATGCGCATCTCGATGTCGTTGGGGTTGGCGGGGTAGCCGCAGGCGACGTTGAATTCCTTGCACGCGGCCAGCACTTTCTGGATGGCTGCTTCCCAGGCTGCCTCGTCCACTTTCCGCACGCCATTGGCGTCGGTGGTGGAAAACAGGCCGCGCAGGGTGCCGGCGCCGGGCCACAGCACGCCGATGCCCTTCACCGCGGCAATTTCGCGCACCTTCTCGAGGCCTGCCTTGCTCTCGATGATCGTCCAGTTGATCAGCTCGCCGTTCGGGTTGAGCGGCCACAGGTCGGCCTTGTCGCGGTAATCCTTTTCGCTGATGCCCCACAGCGACGGCGCCCGGCCGCCAAGCCGGCTGCGCTGAAGCCCAGCAGGGCCGGCCACGTCGTCCGGTCGCGTGCCGCCCTTCGACGTGAAGCGCATCGCGTTGATGCCGGCCTGCGCTTCCGCCGCGCTCTCCACCGACACGAACATGATCCCGCTGACGCCGAGGTTGAGCTGCTTGCCGATGCTCTCCGCGGCCGCTTTGTGATCGGGCGCGATCTCGTGCATCTTCACCACGAGGGGGTGCGTCAACTGGTTCGACGCGTTCTTGTGGAACGAGCCGTGTGCCGCCATGCCCTTCACGAAATCCGCGAACGCCGGCAGCGCCCGCTCCATGCCGCCTTCCATCGTGCCGTCGAAGATGAAGTCGGTGTTGGGGTTGGCCATCGCGTCGGCGGCGAGCTGCGCCGCCGTCTTCGGCGGAGGCGCGTCTGCGGGCGGTGTGGCCGGTCGCGCTGCGCCGCCCGGCCCGCCGCCGCCGAAACGGCGGTTGCTCGGTGCGTAGAGGCCGAACACCGGCTTCTTGGCCGCCATCAATTCGATCATTGGATTCAGCCGCTTTGGGGCCCCCTGGCCCGCGACCATGGTTCCCGCGGCCACCAGCGCCGCAGACATCAAGACCACGCGTGCACGCATGTTCAATCTCCCTACGGGGGGAGTATATCGGACACAGTCACCAGTCGGCGGTCGACAGTTAAGAGTTGAGTCGGCGGTCAGCAGTTCAGAGTTAGGATTCAGCATGCGCATCCCGGCTGTCCTGCTTGCCGTGCTCGCGGGAGCCGCGTCGTCTGCCCAGCAGCCAACCCAGCCGGTGTTTCGTTCCGGCGTCGAGTTGGTGACGGTCGACGTCGTGGCCACCTCGCGCGACGGCACGCCCGTGCACAACCTGAAGGCCGCGGACTTCGAGCTGTTCGAAGACAACGTGCGACAGGACGTGCGCACGTTCGAGTTCATCAATTTCTCGGTGCCGCCGCCGCAGCCGATGCTGCCGCCGGACGTGTTCACCAATGCCATGGAACCGGGCGGCATTTTTGCCGTGGTTCTCGACGAGATCGGCTACCAGGTGGATGACATCGGGGTGGTCCGCCGCGTCGCGGAGCGCTTCTTCAGGGAAGCGCTGCAGCCCAACGATCACGTGGCCGTCGTCCGGTCGGGTGCGAATTCGGGGTTCTTTCTGACCAACGATCGCACGATCGCGCTCGACGCGATCGCCACTGCCACCGGCCGGCGCGAGCGCACGTTTGGGATCACGGCGCCGGGCGTTGATGCCGAGGTCCAGGAAAGCACGCCGTCGATCGAAACCTTCGGCAGCGCCGAAAACGGGCGCAACAGTTTCCGCGTCCTGGCCGATGTCGTGGATCAGCTGCGGCAGATTCGCGCCAGGCGCAAGGCGATTCTCTGGTTCAGCCGCGGCGGCGACTTGCCGCCGAACATACTCGAGTCGTTCGAGCTGCAGCGGCCGGTTGGCCGCGATGATGATGCCTTCATCCGTCTGGTGCAATCGGCGCGTGCGGCGAACGTGGCCATCTACAGTCTCGATCCTCGCGGCCTGCAGAGTGCCGGCGCCGATCTCGGTCGCGACATCATGCCGATGGACACCACCACACTGCGAGACATGGCCGGCTTCACCGGCGGACGCACGGTGCTCGGCAACGATCCCAACGCGATGCTGGAAAGAATTGCCGCCGAAAATCGCGCCTACTACCTGCTTGGCTACGAGCCCGCGGTATCAACAGCCAAACGGCAGCGCCCGCGGCGGCTGCGCGTCACCACCACCGCTCCCGGCGTGGCGTTACTGCACCGTTCGGTGTTCGTGCCTGGCAGTGAGCCCAAGAGCGCGGCGCTGCCACTGATTGCGTCGCCGCTGCCCGTGCGCGATCTTCCCATCGCCGTCGCGCCCGCGGCCGTCGCGATCGATCGCCGCAAGCGCGGCGTGCTGGTGCCGTTCGAGATCGGCGGGAATCTGAGTGACGGGACTGACGTCGAGTACAGCGCCATGGCGCTCGATGCGCAAGGCAGGGTCGTGTCGAGAAGCACCGGCAAGGCCAAGGCGAAGAACGGGCGCGTGGTGGGTGAGGTGGGACTTGCCGTCGAGTCGAAAGCCCACCAGGTGCGTGTCGCTGCGCGTGCGCTCAATCCCGACGTGAGCGGCCTGACCTTCGCGACCGTCCGCGTCCCGGACGGCAATGCGAAGGAGGCAGAATGCGGCGGCTTCGTGTTCGAACAACCCGGCCCGCGTGATGGCCTAAGACTCTTTTCGCGCGCCGCGCCACTCACGATCTCGACGCTCATCTCAGCCGAGAAATTGACCGGCGCGCTGACCTTTGGACTTGGGCCGGCCGGCGGTATTCCGCAGAAACTGTGGCCCGTGTCCCTCGGAACACCCCTCGCGAAGGGACTCTGGCGCGTCGCGCTCACCTTGAATACGCTGCCAGGTGGACACCTCGAAGTTCAAATACTGCAAGATGCCTTGCTGTTGCACGACAATTGCTTGACGCAGTTTTCAACGCGCTGAGGACGCGACCTCGCGCGAGCGCAGCATCGCGACGGTCCAGCGACTACGAAAGCTGGGGCGGCGCCGGGGGCGTCATCAGGTACGGCAGGTCTCGCAGCGAGCGGCTGAGTTGCGCGTGGAGCAGTCGCCAGATCTCGAAGCGTCTCGCGATCGCGCGCAGCAGCCGTGCCTTTTTGGCGGATTGCTGGTGCGCCGAGGCGCGTTGATAGAAGCCCGCTCCCAGTTCCGCATACCACCGGATAGCATGGCGCCGGCGCATCTGGTCTTCGAAGAACCCGGCCAGCAGGAGGCACTGGGCGCCGGCCGCCTCCATCATCTCGCTGTCGGCGCCGTGCGAGCTGTCGAGCACGAACGCATCGAAGACGGTGGCGAGGCTGGCAGGCGTGGGGAGGTCGCCGACAGCATGGGTGGAGACCTGCGCGTAGTGAGCGAGCACGCTGGCGTTGTACAGCAGCTCCTGGCGATCGACAGTAGGGTCGGCCAGGTCCTCGAGGCCCCGGTAGAAGAACTCGAACGTCAGCCGGTGATCGCTTGCCAGCAGGTCCCGCAGCGCCTCCATAACTGCACCCCCGACCTTAGCAAGGGCAAGTCGCGTGCCGATCGCAAGCTGCGAATTCTCAGCAATAAATGCCAAATCGCGGTCCAGGATTCTGCTATATGAGACAAGAATGTCACCCTCTGCGGCTACCTGACGATAATTGGCAGCGGATGAGCCTGGCCTGACACGTGCCCCACACTCCTCACATGTTGCCCATCGATGCGCCGCTGTCGGCGTATGTCCAGGAAGCCGACACCCTGTTCGCAGGGTGGCAGTCCGGCGACGAGCAGGCGGTCCGCACCTTTCGGTCCCGTCATCCCAAGTTCCTCGACGAGAAGATTCCGTGGCTGGAACGCCGCATGAGCGACGCCGAGGCGCGCGTGGTCCCGATCACCCGTGATGATGCGGCGCTGGCCGTGGCGCGGGCCTACGACTTTCTCGACTGGCCGGCCCTCGAGCGCTATGTGACCGCGGTTGCCGATACGCACTCACCGGTGTCGCGATTCGAGTACGCCGCGGAAGCCGTGATCGACGGCGATGCCGGCACCCTGCGCCGGTTGCTGCGCGAGGATCCGGACCTGGTTCGCGCGCGGTCGACCCGTGTGAACCATTTCGATCCGCCGGTGCATCGCGCCACGCTGTTGCACTACCTCGCCGCGAATGGCGTTGAATCGTATCGTCAACGGTCGCCGGGAAACGCCGTCGAGATCGCGACCATCCTCCTCGACGCCGGGGCCGATCCCAACGCGCTCCAGGATTCGTACGGCGGCCAAAATACCGCGCTGTCGATGCTCGTATCGAGTTCGCCGCCGAAGGACGCCGGCGTGCAGGTGCCGCTCATCGACGTCCTCGTCGATTACGGCGCGGCGCTCACGCCGGGCGGCCAAGGCGCCTGGACGTCGCCGCTCGAGACCGCGCTGGTGTTCAACATGTGTGAGGCTGCCAGTGCCCTGGTGAAGCGCGGTGCGCCGATCGATACGCTCGCCGCGGCGGCGGGACTGGGGCGCGTAGAGGATGTGCGGCGAATGCTGGCGGGGGCGACGGCCAACGATCGCCACCGGGCCATGGCACTGGCCGCGCAGTGCGGACACGATGAAGTACTGGGCATCTTGATCGACGCCGGCGAGGATCCCAACCGCTTCAATCCGCCGGGCACGCACAGCCACAGCCCTCCGTTGCATCAGGCCATCGCCGCCGGTCACCTCGACGTCGTGAAACTGTTGGTCGAGCGAGGGGCCAGGCTCGATATCAGGGATTCGATCTATCAGGGCACGCCGCTGGGATGGGCCGAGTACTGCGACAAGCCGGCGATCGCGGCGTTCCTGCGCGAGAAGGGCGCGCCCTCATGAGCGCGATGCTCGCCCGTAGCGTCTCGGTCAACGATCGAGGTCGCTGATGATCCCCGCAAACAAGGCGACCGTCACCGCCTCGTTGTGGACCCGCAAGTGAAGGACGCCGTCGCGCTCGAACGTTTGCAGCCATCGGTGCGCATCCTCGAGGGTCTCGTACTGGCGCAACGCCGTCAGCTCCTGGCTGGTCGTCGTGACCACGTCGTCGCTATCGCGACGCCGGTTGTTGGAGACGATCGAGTGCACCGGCGTGCCCGCCGGCCACGACCTGGCATTGAGGTCGGCCAGGAATGGTGACGCGGGCTGCAGGTCGCGCAGATTGGCGGTGTCGGCCAGCGTGCAGGCCTGCGCTTCCGGGCGACCGGAGAGGTTGGCCAGTACGCTGCCCTGGTTCGGCGTCGAGATCGTGATCAACGCGCCGACGTCGTTGCCGTACGTGACAGTGGTGCCCGCGCGATTGCGCCCGGTGCCCTGGATGTACGAGCGGGCGGCGAGGCCGCCAAGGCTGTGCGCCACCACGATCACCTTCGGCGCGCCGGTGAATCGTTTGATGGCGTCGATCACCACCTTGAGCTCGCCGGCCTTGCGATCGGTCGGGACATTGGCGACTGCGAGCAGATCGAATCCGCCCGCGAGATCCGAGAAGTCGATCCGGAACGTCGTGGTTCCAGCCGCGACCGCGGTCGTCGACGCGGCCTTGCCGATCTGGCTCTCATATACGCGCGGCGCATCATCGCCGTAGCGGCGCGTGGACAACTGCGGCAGCGTATCGTCCCACGTCTCGGCTGATGAGCAGAACCCGTGGACAAAAAGCACGGGCCATTCCTCCGCAGCCGCGGGGTATGCCCAGAGGAACAGCGCGAGTAGCGCGCTGGCGAGAGGCCGGAACGGGGATGAGGCCGTCATATCGATCCGCATACGGCACAGGGCGGAGCATGATCCTTGCCGGGCCGGCTGTCTGCATCGGCGTCGATTGTGACGCTGGCGGCAGGAATTCCTGACCACCGGTGAGTGAGTGGTCACCGCCTGCCGTGACCGATCAGTGCAACGTGCGGCTAGGGATGAATGACGTGGAGGCCGAGGAGCGCCTCGAATGGATCGAAATCCCGATCCGAGTGGAGCAGCGAGTGTTGCTGTTGAAGGCAATAGGTGGCGATCAGGAGGTCTGTGGTCTTGCGAATCGTGCGGCCCAGGCTTCGCAGGTGACGGTAATGCTGCGCCGCATCAACGGCCAGCGCGATGTCGTGCAGTTCGATGATCTCGAACCGCGACAGTTCCGCCTGCACGGCGGCCGCCTCTCGATGGTCTCGAAGGCCTTGGAGGACAGTGCCCATTTATGTATATAAATGCCATCGACCGTAAGTTGTTGACATGGCGTAATTTGTGAAAACGTCCCCGCGAAACTTCTGTAATTTGGGTGGCATCCAAATGTTGAGTCCCGTAAACTGGGACCGTTAGGCGATCAACGCCAACGTGGGGGCGACTTGGCTTCGACGGGGGTACGGGATCGCGGAACGCGTGCCGAGGCCCACGTCCTCGTAAATCCTGTGGAAAAAC
>JALDXK010000315.1:0-7048 GCA_032155105.1 Acidobacteriota bacterium | reverse complement strand
GGGCCAACGTGCCCGCGCTGCCAACCGGTTACGTCATCGGCGCCGACGATGTCCTCTCGGTCATCTATTGGCGCGAGAAGGACATGTCGGCCGAGGTGACCGTGCGGCCCGACGGCAAGGTCGCGTTGCCGCTCGTCAACGACATCCCCGCCGCGGGCCTGACCCCGGAAGAGTTCCGCGATCGGGTGATCGCAGCGGCGCGCCGGTTCGTCGAAGAGCCGAACCCGACGGTGATGGTGAAGGAAATCAAGAGCCGGCGCGTGTTCATCACCGGCCAGGTCGAGAAGCCGGGCCCGTACCAGTTGAATCACTCGGTCACGGTGCTGCAACTCATTGCCATGGCCGGCGGACTCAAGGAGTTCGCGCGTGGCAAGAACATCTCGGTGATTCGCATGGAAAACGGCCAGCAGCAGGTGCACAGCTTCAATTACCAGGAAGCGCTGGGCCGCAAGAACCTGCAGCAGAACATCGAACTGAAGCCGGGCGATACCGTGCTGGTTCCCTGAAGAAGTAGACAGAAAGACACGATGCGCCTTCTTCGCTCCCCCGCGTTGATCGCCGTCCTGGTTGCCCTTTCGGCGACAAGTGCGGACGCTCAGCAGTCCGAACGCCCGTTCAGGACCGAGTTCGGTCCGACCGAGCGCGACGAACTGCGCGCCGATCAATGGGTGCTGTCGGGAAACCTCTACACCGGCGCGGATGATACGACGCGGCTGGGCGGGGCCACGCTGCTCGACGACACACTGCAGACCGGCCGCATGCACCAGGGCGCCAACCTGTCGATGCTATTCGTGCGGCGCCGGCCGCGATTGTCGTTCACTGCTTCCGGCGGTTCGGCGGTCCGCTACTACAACTCGCTGAATCAGATCGGCACGCAGCGCCACTCGGTATCGGCCTCCGGCGAATGGGTGGCCAGCCGAAAGCTCTCGTTCCAGTTCGCGCAGGACGTCACCTATTCTCCGGCGTATTACCTGGCGTTTGCCGCCGCGCCAGATCTCGCGCCGTCTGGACCCGCCGAATCGGGCTCGCTCGACCACGACATCAGCCGCAGCAAGCAGTACCTGCTCGGCACGTCCGCGAGCGCGAAGTACGTGATGAGTCCGAGCCGCGAGGTCACGGCGGGCTACAGCATCGGCTACACCAATTTTCTGCTCGCAAACCAGCGCGATTACGGCATTCAGCAGGCCTCGGCGTTATTCACGCAGCGGCTCACCGCCGGCGTGGCCCTCAAGTTGGGGTACGGCGTCGGCTCCGGCACCGGAACGGGCCTTGGCGAGGGCAGGCGCCAGATCCTCGATGTGGGGCTGGCGTTCGACAGGTCGTTTTCGGTCTCCCCCCGGACGATCGTCGGGTTCACGTCAGGGTCCGCCATCGTCAACACGAATGGCGGCAAGCAGCTGGAGCTCGTCGGCAGCTTCAACGTCCGGCGCCGCTTGAGCCCACGCTGGAACACGTCGATCGGCTATCAGCGCGGCCTGACGGCGATCGACGGCGTGCCGAATCCGCTGTCGTCCAACACGGTCAGCGCGGATCTGAGCGGCTTTCTCGGCACGCGGACCAGCGTGACGATCCGGCCGGGTTACACGTGGGGTGCCGACGTCAACGACGCGTCGCAATCGTTCAACAACAGCACGAGCGTGGCCCGCGTGCAGACGGCCCTCGGCCGCCGCTGGGCCGCGTTCGGGGAATACATCTACTACGACCATCGGTTCAGCCAGATCCACGGGCTCCGTCCGTCGCTGGCGGCCGACACGCGCCGGCACGGTGTGCGGACCGGGATTTCGCTGTGGTCGCCGCTTCGTTAGTGAAGGAGTCATCATGCTGCCCGGCCGTAAATACACCCCTGAAGACATTGCCTCGATCGCGTGGCGCCGCAAGTGGATCCTCGTGTCGGTGGTGTCGCTGTTGACCACCGCGGCGATCTTCGTGTCGATGCGCCTGCCGGATCTCTACCGGTCCGAAACGCTCATCCTCGTGGTGCCGCAGCGCGTGCCGGAGAGCTACGTGCGCTCGACGGTGACCATGCGCATCGAGGATCGACTGCGGTCGCTCCGCCAGCAGATCCTGAGCCGCAGCAACCTCGAACGCATCATCAACGACTTCCAGCTGTTCGACAAGGACGTCAACAAGCGGCCGATGGAAGTGATCGTCGAGGAGATGCGCAGCCGGGTCACGGTGGACACGGTGCGCGAGGACACGTTCCAGGTCAGCTACATCTCCGAATCGCCGCGCACGGCGATGATCGTCGCCGACCGGCTCGCGGCGATGTTCATCGAGGAGAACCTGCGCGATCGCGGGCTGCTCGCTGACGGCACCAACGACTTCCTCGAATCGCAGCTCGACGGCGCGCGTAAGCGACTGGTGGAGCACGAGGAGAAGCTGGAGGCGTATCGCCGCCAGAACTCCGGCGAACTGCCGTCGCAGTTGCAGTCGAACCTGCAGGTCATCACATCCACGCAGAACCAGATTCAGAACCTCAACGAATCGATCAATCGCGACCGCGATCGCCGGCTGATTCTCGAGCGTTCCCTCGCCGATGCCGATTCCGCTGACGGCATCGACTTGGGCGGCACCAGAGCCGGCAGCACGGAGTCGCCCGAAGTTCGCGCCCTCGACCAGCTGGAAAAAGCACGCGGCGAGCTGCGCGACCTGTTGCTTCGACTCAGGCCGGAGCATCCAGATGTGGTGGCGAAGACACGGAACATTCGGGAGCTCGAACTGAAGGTCCAGGAAGCCAGCGGCGTGGTGACTCCCAGTACGACATCCCGCAGCGCCACCGCGATATCGGGGAGCGACCTGGTGCGGCGGGCGCGCGGCCGCCAAATCAAGATCGAAATGACGAAGCTCGACGAGCAGATCGCCAACAAGGAATCCGACATGCGCGAAATGCGGCAGCGGATGAGCGACTACCAGAGCCGCGTCGACGCGGTGCCGGGACACGAGTCGGAGCTCACCGGCCTGATGCGCGACTACGACACGCTGCAGAAGGTCTACGCCGATCTCCTCGCCAAGAAGGAGAACTCGCAGATCTCGGCCAACCTCGAACGCCAGCAGGTCGGCGAGCAGTTCAAGGTGATCGATCCGGCACGGCTGCCCGAGGAACCGTTCAGTCCCAACCGCACGCGCATGGCACTGATCGCGGCGGCGCTTGGGCTCTTCCTCGGCGTCGGCATCCTCGGCATCCTCGAGTACCGCGACCAGACGCTGCGCACCGAGGACGAAATAGTCCGCACGCTGGTGCTGCCGGTGATCGCCGCGATCCCGATCATGACGGCCATCGCCGACGCGCGACGCCAGAAACGCAACCGCTTCCTGCTGGGCACCGCCACAGCCATGACCGTTGTCGGGCTGAGCGTCGCGGTCTGGCAGATGGTGCAGTAGGGGCCGGCTGTGTACGAGTCCTTTTACGGCCTTCGCGAGCGCCCGTTCGAGCTGACGCCGAACCCGCGCTTCCTGTTCATGACGCCCCGCCACCGCGAGGCGCTCACCACGCTGGAGTACGGCCTGACGGCGCGGACGGGTATTGCCTTGCTAGTCGGCGATGCCGGCACCGGCAAGACCACGCTGGTCCACGCCGCACTGCAGTCGCAGCGCACGCAGGAAGGCATGGCCGTGTACCTGAACAACCCGTCGCTGACGCGACAGGAATTCGTCGAGTTCCTGGCCGCCGGGTTCGGATTGAGCGCCGAGGCCGCGCGCTCGAAGACGCGCTGTCTCTCAGACCTCACCGAATTACTGGCGAGGCGCCACGCGATGAACTGCATGACGGCGCTGGTGATCGACGAAGTGCAGGTGATGCCCGACGAACTGCTCGAGGAAGTGCGGCTGCTGGCGAACATCGAGTCGGCGTGCGAAAAACTGCTATCGATCGTGCTCGCGGGCCAGCCTGAAGTCGCCGCGCGCCTCAGCCAGCCGTCGCTGCGCCAGTTGAAGCAGCGCATCGGGCTGCGCTGCGCGCTGGCGCCGCTCGATCTGCAGGACACCAGCGCCTACATCGCCGCGCGGCTGCGCATCGCCGGCGGCGAGGCGTCGCAGCTGTTCTCGCCCGAGGCGGTGTATGAGATCCACGCGCGGTCGCGCGGCATTCCGCGGACGATCAGCGTGATTTGCGACAACGCGCTGGTATCGGGCTTCGCGCTCGATCGCAAGACGGTGGATCGCGAACTCGTGATCGAGGTCTGCACCGATTTCGACTTCACTTTGCCCGCCGCTGACGAGTCAGCGCCCGTGACGCCAGACGTGCTGCCCGCAGCGCGGCCGGACCTCGCGGCGCCGGCGGCCCCCGCGGGCACCGTTCTACAACTTCAACCCGGAGATGACCTGGTCACGCGCCTCGCCCGCATCGGTGCGCGCGCACACGTGGCGGGCTCGGCGGAAGGGACGCAGACGTAACCATGGCTCGACTCGCAGACGCATTGCAGCGCGCGAACCGCTCGCGCGCCGAACACAACACCGAACGCCCGGCGCCGCCGCCGGCCGCTGACCAACCGCCGCTGGTGATGCGGCCGCGCGTCACGGAACGGCCGCCGGCTCCGGTCGGCGCCACGGCGCTGCTCGGCTTCCCCGATGGCGAGCCGCTCAACCCGCGCTGGCGGACCGATCCTGAGCTGGTGGGCAAACTCGTCGGCACCGAAGACGTGTCGTCGGGCGCGCTGGAGCAGTACCGGAAGCTCGCCGCCACGCTGCACCACGCACAGGAGGAACGCGGCATCCAGGTCGTGATGACGGCCAGCTCGCTGCCGAGCGAAGGCAAGAGCCTGACTGCGGCCAACCTCGCGCTGACCTTCAGCGAGTCGTATCAACGGCGCGTGCTGCTGGTCGACGCCGACCTGCGCCGGCCAACGGTGCAGCGCCTGTTCGGTGTCGCAACGATCAACGGCCTCGACGAAGGACTCAAGGCCGAACACGACCGGCCGATGGCGCTGACGCGCCTGTCGGAGCGGCTGTGGGTGTTGCCGGCCGGACGGCCCGATCCCGATCCGCTGAGCGGCTTGACGTCCGACCGCATGAAACGGCTCGTCGCCGAGGCCCGTAGCAAGTTCGACTGGGTGATCATCGACACCCCGCCGGTGTCGTTGCTGCCCGACGCCAACCTGCTCGCCGCCAACGTTGACGGCGTGCTGCTGGTGGTCCGCGCCGGCAAGGCGCCATTCCAACTCGTGAAGCGCACCGTGGACACCATCGGCCACGACCGCATCCTCGGCATCGTGATGAACGCCGTCGACTTCCGGCACGACCGCAACGCCGGCGGCTATTACGAGTACTACGGGTACGGATACTACGGCAACGGTAAGAAGTAGGGCCACAGGCCACAGAAGGCAGCCACAGAAGGCACAGAAGGCGCAGGACGTTATGGCGAAGGGCTTGATTCAAGACGCGAACTGGCGGTCGTCGACGCTGATCATGATGGAGAGCGTACTCATCCTGGGCGCGGTCGCGACCGGGGTCTACGTGCAGCTCGGCAACATCGCGGGCCCGGCAGGGATGGCCGGCCTGTTTCCGAAGGCGCTGGTGATCGTGATCGTCTGCCAGCTGTGTCTCTACTGGGGCGACCTGTACGACAACCCGCGTTCGGGCGGCAGCTATCTCGAGTTGCTGATCCGCACGCTGCAGGCGCTCGGCGCGACCTGCCTCGTGCTGGCCGTGTTGTACACCATGTTTCCTGACCTGGGCATTGGCCGCGGCGTGCTCTCGCTGACCGCGCTGCTGGCCACGAGCGGCGTGATCTCGTGGCGGCTCACCTACGGCTGGCTGACCCGGCGCGTCGGCCCGCGCGAGCGGCTGCTGATGGTCGGCGCCAGCAGCGCGGGTCTCGCACTCGCCCGTGAGCTGCACGACAACGACGAGCTCGCCGTCCAGATTGTCGGCGTGGTCGATACCGAGTCGGCAACTGCCGGGGCTCCCGGCCTGCCGCTGCTCGGCGGCATCGAAGACATTCCCTCGATCGTCCGCGCCCGCAACGTGGATCGCGTGGTGGTGAGCCTCGCCGACGCCCGCGGCAAGCTGCCGATGCAGAAGATGCTCGAGATGAAGCTCGACGGCGTATCGTTCGACTATCTCGCGTCGGTTTACGAGGAATACACCGGCAAGATCGCGGTCGAGAACCTGCGTCCCAGCTGGCTGATCTTCTCGCCGGGCTTCCGCAAGACGCGCAGCAAGCTGGCCGTGAAGCGCGCGCTCGACATCGTGTCGGCGCTCGCCGGATTGCTCCTGTCGGCGCCCATCCTCCTGGTGCTCGCGGCGATCATCAAGATCACGTCGCCGGGTCCGGTGTTCTATTCGCAACGGCGGGTCGGCAAGGACTCTCGCATCTTCACCGTCTACAAGCTGCGCTCGATGTGCAACGACGCGGAGCGGCAGACCGGGGCGGTGTGGGCGTCGGGCAAGAACGACGCGCGCGTGACGAAGATCGGCCGCATCATGCGCCGCACCCGGCTCGACGAGATTCCGCAGTTCTGGAACATCCTGATCGGCAACATGAGCTTCGTCGGACCGCGGCCCGAGCGGCCTGAGTTCGTGGAGTCGCTCGTCGAGCAGATTCCTTTCTATCGCCAGCGGCACGTGATCAAGCCGGGCCTCACCGGCTGGGCACAGGTCCGCTACACCTATGGCGCATCAGTGGAAGAGGCCATGGAGAAGCTGCAGTACGACCTGTTCTACGTCAAGCACATGTCGGTGACGCTCGACCTGTTCATCATCTTCGAGACGATCAAGACGGTGCTGCTGCGCCGGGGACTGTGATGGCCGAGCCGGGTGGTGCCGCCATCATCAATGCCATGACCGTGGACGTGGAAGACTATTTCCACGTCAGCGTGTTCGAGGGTACGGTGCCCCGCTCCACATGGGATGCGAGGGAGAGCCGGGTGTGCCGCAACACCGAGCGCCTGCTGGACATGTTCGACGAGTTCAAGGTCAGCGGCACGTTCTTCGTGCTGGGGTGGGTGGCGGAGCGTCATCCATCCCTGGTACGGGACATCGCGCAGCGCGGACATGAAGTCGCGTCGCACGGCTACGCGCACCGGCTCATCTACGACCAGACCCCGGAGGC
>JALDXK010000314.1:0-7068 GCA_032155105.1 Acidobacteriota bacterium | reverse complement strand
AAACGCCATATGGTCGACGTAGCCGTCCAGGGACTGGTTCATTCCGAACACGAGCTTAGCCATACCTCTCCTTTCATGAGCCAATCGAGATCGTGATCTTGCGCGGCCCCTGGCTGAAAGTCACCTATTGGGGAGAACAAGGTCTGTCTGCCGACATCGCATTCGGCTACTAGTGGCATTCCGAATACGTTCGGGAACGAGCGCGGCAATGGCATGTAACTGGCAGGCGCCACGGTGGGATGACCAGTGCATCAGCTTGGTTCGCCCGGCTTTTTTATCGCGTTCGAGATCGCCCGGACGTCGATAACCCGCTGCTGGAGTTCACCTCCGAAGTAGATCAGCCCAACCTACGCAGTAAGGTACGCCGGCCGAGGCGGCGGCGATGGCAGGCGATCGTCATCATGGCAACGGTGTGCGGCACCGCCGGCATCGGCATCGCGCGCTGGCCCTGGGCGACACTCGCTGGCGTCGTTGGCGAAACCTCTGACACCCGTTCGTCGGTCGCGACGAAGCCCGCCGGATTGCTGGTGACGACGACGCCTCCCGGCGCCCACGTCATCGTGGACGGCGAATCACGCGGAGTCACGCCAGTGACCCTGGCCATCAGGCCGGGTATGCACTCGGTAAGCGTGCGGTCCGCGTCGCACGTGCGTGACCTGACGGTCTACGCCACGCCCGGCTCCGAGATCGTTCGCGACATCGAATTTCCAGGCACAGCCGCCGCACCAGCGCTGGCCTCCATGACGGTCACGGCCGAACCGCAAGGTGCGCGCATCGCCGTCAACGGGCAGCCCATCGGCGTCGCACCGATCACGATCGGTGACCTGGCTCCTGGCAGGTATCACGTCGTCGCGTCGGACGCCAACGGCACTGCCGAGCGCGTGATCGACCTGGCGTCGGGCGAGAACAACTCAGTCGCGTTTGTTCTGGCCGGCGCGGCCGCCGTCGGGTGGCTTCAGGTTTCCGCGCCGTTCGACGTGCAACTGATCGAGAACGGCGAAATAGTCGGGACCAATGCCAGCACGCGCGTCATGCTGCTCGCGGGCCGTCACGAACTGCTGATCGTCAACCGCGCTCTCGAGTTCTCCGAGGCCAGGCACATCGATCTGCGGCGCGGCCAGACGATGCAGGTCAGTGTCGAGGCACCGCACGTGGCGATCAACATCAACGCGCGGCCGTGGGCGGAGGTGAGCGTGGACGGCAAGCCGCTCGGAGAAACCCCGATCGCCAACGTCGACGTCGCAGTGGGGACCCGGAGGCTGGTCTTTCGCCATCCAGCGCTTGGCGAACGGCAGGAAACCGTCGTCATCACGACGAAGCCCGGGCAGCGTATCGCCGTCGATCTCACCAAGTAAGAGGTCGTTGCCATGAAGACCATCGTCGTGCTGATCGGGTTCGCCGCCTCGCTCGGTTCCCCGCAAGACGGCCTGCTGGCCGCGCGCCAGTTGTATGCGGCGGCGGCTTTCGACGAAGCGTTGGCCGAGTTGAGCAGGCTGGCAGAGCACGATGCCCTCACGGGTGATCAGAGGCGTGAGGCAGACGAGTACCGGCTGTTCAGTCTGTATGCGCTGGGCCGCGTGGCCGAGGCCGAGACCGCGGCTGAGATCCTGGTCGGGCGAGACCCGCTCGCGCGGCTGACTGACGAACAGCCGCCTCGCATTCGTGCGTTCTACGACGGTGTGCGCGCGCGGTTGCTGCCGCAACTGGCGCGCACGCACTACCATGCCGGCCGCGCCGCTCTCGACTCGAAGGACTTTGCCGCGGCGGAAGAGGAACTGTCGGTCGCGGAGCGGCTCATTCGGGAATCGGAAGACACCGCGGTGGCGGACAGCGGACTGGGCGACCTTCAGGTGCTCGTCGAGGGCTTTCGCGTGATCGCGCAGTCGCAGCGCGCCGCCGGGGCCACGCGTGTCGCGGCCTCCGCCCCTACCGCAGTCAACGCGAGGTACAGCTCGACCGATGTGGACGTGCAGCCGCCCGTGGTGCTCGACCAGGCGGTTCCCGCAGTGCCGCCAAGCCTTCGCGAGCAGGTGATCCGCGCGCGCCGCGCGATGGTCCTGAATCTGACCATCGATGCATCAGGGCGCGTGACGGACGCAGTAGTGATTGTGTCGCTCAATCCCGTCTATGACCGCATGGTGCTCGACGCGTCATCGCGGTGGCGATATCGGCCGGCCACGAAGAGCGGTGTACCCGTTCCCTACGTCAAATCGCTCGCCATCGCTGTGCGTTAGCCGCCGATCCGCCGGCTGGCGTCCGCCGTGAAGCCCGCGAACTTTCGGCTATGATCGCCTCCCGATGATTGCGGTGATGTGGCAGTTCGACGTGAAGAAGGGGCGCGAAAAGGAGTTCGAGACACTCTACGGCGCGGCTGGCGACTGGACGGCGCTGAACCGGCGGACTCGGTCGTACCTTGGCAGCTCGTTTCTGCACGACCAGAATCGGTCGTCGCGATACGTGTTGATCGAGTATTGGAGCGAGATGCTCGTCTACGAGCAGCACCGGACGTCTCGCTCGGCGCTGCTCGACGCGATCGAGACCCGACGCGCGGAACTGGTGGACGCGATCGAGCCACTCGGTATCTACGCGGCGCTGGATGTGCCCGATCGGTGGGGACCAACCTGGTCGCAGCGGCGTTAAACGACATCCGAGATCACGGCGAAGGGTACTAAGCTTGGACCGAAGCGATCATCGTGACGACGGTACCCGTAACATTCGCGGCGCTCTTCGAGCGATGGGCGTGGCGCCAGATACGGAATTGCCCTGGCCGCTATGCGCTGGCAGCGGGACCAGTTGCAACCCCTCCGGAGGACATGGCCACCGGGACGACCGGCGGCTCAGAACACGTGTGCCGTACGGCTCAGGATCCGGTGATCGTCACCCCGTTTGAAGATGGCGGACTGATTTCGTATCGGAAGGCGCACGGCCTGTTTCTTCACACGTTGAACACGCGCGAAGGGTTTGAACGGAAGTTACGTCAGCTCGGCATTCGCTGAATTCGAGCCTCTTCTCTCTGGCGACCAGATCACGCACGCATGAACGCGTGTTGGGCACAACACCCTGGTTCGGCCCCGAGAATCCGGAGTGGATGCTCCGGCCTGGGGCTATAGTGGCTCGTGCCGAGCACACATCGATGACGCCCGAGCGCTGGCAGCAGGTCACCGGAATGTTTCACGCCGCGCTGCTGCGCGATTCCGGTCAGCGCGGAACCTTCCTCCAGGACGCCTGCGGCGCCGACGAGCCGTTGCGCGCCGAGGTGGAGGCGATGCTGGCCGCGCACGACGTCGCCGGTGACCCTGGCAGCATTCCGGCGGTCGCGTTGTCGGAGCAGATGCTGCGCCTCCAATCGGGGGCCGAGGTCGGTCGCTACCGGATCGAGGCGTTGATCGGGGCCGGCGGCATGGGGCAGGTCTATCGCGCGCGCGATCCGCAGATCGAGCGTGATGTGGCGATCAAGGTGCTGCCGGCGGACTTTGCTGCCGATGCCGAACGGCTGCGCCGGTTCGAACTGGAAGCCCACGCGTCTGGCGCGCTCAATCATCCCAACGTGCTGACGCTGTACGACGTCGGCACCGCAGACGGCCGCCCGTATCTGGTGATGGAACTGCTCGACGGCGAGACGCTGCGCGACTGTATCAGCCGCGGCGCGATCCCGGCGGCGCGGGCCTGCGAGATCGCGGCCGCGATCGCACGCGGCCTCGCCGCTGCGCATGCGCGAGGGATCGTGCACCGGGACCTGAAGCCCGAGAACGTGATGGTCACGCGCGACGGACGCGTGAAGATTCTCGACTTCGGCATCGCAAAGCTTCGTGCCCGCGTGCCAAGTCTCGATCAACCAACGGTCACGACGCCCTTGCGGACGGCAGCTGATGCGATGCTCGGCACCGCCGGCTATATGTCGCCGGAACAGATTCGCGGCGAGCCTACGGACGAGCGCGCGGACCTGTTCGCGCTCGGCGCAATGCTATTCGAACTGTTGACCGGCCGGCGCGCGTTCGATCGCGCGTCGCGCGTCGAGACCCTGAACGCCATCCTGCACGACGACGTCCCGGCGCTTGGCGCGGCAGGGGCGAACGTCCCGGTTGCGCTCGATCGCATCGTGCGGCGGTGCCTCGAAAAGGATCCGGACGCGCGGTTCCAGTCCGCGCGTGATCTGGCGTTCGCGCTCGACTCGGCCGCGGACATGGCGGCGCCGACATCGACAGCCGCCGCGTTGCCTCCGCTTCGTCGCCGGGTGCGCTGGCTCGCTCTCGCCGCCACCGCCCTCGTCGTTAGTGCCGTCGTCGCCTTCGCGATGTGGCGGCTCCAGCCGTCACCTGCGCTGCCAACACGCGAGCTGGCGCGCTTCGCGCTGCCGCCGCCGCAGGGCTTGCGATTTGCGGGCATGCCGGTGATCTCTCCGGATGGCACACTGGTTGTCTATCCCGCGGGCGAGGGCCCGACCGACAAACAGCGCTTGTTCGTGCGACGTTTCGATCAGCTGACGGTCACAGAGTTGCCGGGAACAGAAGGCGGATCCGGCGCGTTTTTTTCTCCGGATGGGAAGTCGGTCGGCTTCGTGGCCGACAACAGGCTGAAGACCATCAGGGTGGACCGGGCCGAGCCACCGGCGGTGGTGTGCACCGCGGGGTTGTTTCTGGGCGGCACGTGGACCGCGGATGGTTCGATTATCTTCGGGTCGATCGAGCATGGGCTGCAGCGCGTTGCCGCGGACGGCGGAACGCCGCAGCCGTTCACGACACTGGATTCGTCCAGATCCGAAATCGATCACCATGCGCCACGGATCCTGCCCGGTGGCCGCGCGTTGCTGCTGACCGTCCACCAGGGCGAATCACGGTTTCGAATCGATGTGCTGACGCTGGCCACAGCGGAACAGCGGACGATTGTCGCGGACGGATTCGATGCGCAATACTCGCCGACCGGCCACCTCGTGTACGGATCGGGAGCAGACCTGTTCGCCGTCCGATTCGATGTCGGACGGCTCATCGTGGCGGATGCGCCCGTGAAACTGCTGGATCGTGTCAACACCGAGCCGAGCAATGGCGTGGGGAATTTCGCGCTGTCAACGGCCGGCACGCTGGTGTTCCTGCCGCAACCGCCGCCCGCGCGCCGAACGCTGGCGTGGGCCGACCGTTCGGGCGTCACCACGCCCATCCCGATCGAGCCGCGGGCGTTCTGGACACCGCGCTTGTCGCCCGACGGCCGGCAATTTGCCGTGGTCGTCGATGACGCTGGGCGTCGGAATATCTGGATCTATCGCTTCGACAATGCCACGTTTCTCCCGATCGCCTCCGAAGGCCTCAACCGCACACCGGTGTGGAGCCGAGACGGGTTGCGCCTCGCCTATCTTTCCGTGCGCGACGGTGTCCGTCACCTCATGTCGCAGCCAACCGATTCGAGCGCGGCCGCCGAAAGCTTGCTCACGAGCCAAAGTGACGATCTCTTTCCCGGCAGCTGGTCGGCAGACGGCCGCTCCCTGGTGTTCGTCGACCGTCCGCCCACTGACAACACAGAATTTCGCGTGCTGCAGATCGAAGGACGACAGGTCACGGCCGTGCCGGGCGTTCCGGCGCGCAGCAATCGGCCGGTGCTCTCGCCCGACGGCCGGTGGCTCGCCTTCGGCACAGGGGTATCATCGGGGCGGCCGGCAATCTACGTCCGGCCGTTTCCGGGCCCAGGGCCGTCACGTCAATTCGTCGATGCCGCCGGCCAGCCAGTGTGGAGCAGGGACGGCGAGAAGATCTTTTTTCGCAGCAGACGCGGCGCGGCGCCAGGGTCCTCCGGCGACGGCATCTTCGAAATGCCCTTCGATCGTTCGCGTGGAATCGCGGCCGGGCCGGAGCGGCAATTGTTTCGGAAGGCCTTTGCCGAAGACGCGTTCATGGGCGTTGCCGGCTACGACGTCGCGCCCGACGGTCGATTCCTGCTGGTCATTCCCGATGCGTCCGAATCAATTCGACCTGACATGAACGTGCTGCTGAACGTCGACGACGAGCTCAGACGGCGTGTACGGTAGCCGTCAGGATCCTGCCGACTTGCCCAAAGACATCACCGAGCTGCTGCACGCGTGGGCCGGCGGCGACGCGGGCGCGCTCGAGGAACTGCTGCCACTGGTTTACGCCGATCTGCGGCGCCGCGCGGGCGCCTACATGCGCAGGGAACGGCAGAATCACACGCTGGAGCCGACGGCGCTCGTGCACGAGGCGTACCTGAAACTCGTCGACCAGCGCCGCGCGACGTGGCAGAACCGCGGTCAGTTCTTCGGCGTCGCGTCGCAGATGATGCGCCGCATCCTCGTCGATCGTGCACGGGCGCGGCGCATGGCCAAGCGATCGGGTCGATGGGCCAGGGTCACGCTGGACGAGGGCGTGCCCGCGGCGGCTTCGCCGATCAACGTGGACGTGCTCGATCTCGACGCCGCGTTGACGCGCCTGGCGGCCTTCGACTCGCGGAAGTGTCAGCTCGCGGAGCTGCGGTTCTTTGGTGGTTTGTCGCTCGAGGAAGCCAGCGAGACGCTCGGGATCTCGACGGCAACCGCCGATCGAGATTGGCAGACCGCGCGCGCCTGGCTGCTCAAGGAACTGCGCGCGACCCCCTGAACTTGTCGCCTGCCGCCTGTGCGGACTGCCACTCTGCAGCGATGAGGGAGTTTTCCCGCTTTTCTCGCGTCATGGTCCAGAGCCGATGACACCCCGGCTTCGCGCGCACGGCGCGCGCCATTTCAGAGAGAGGGACATATGCGACGAGCACATTGGGCAGTGGCAGCCGCGGTCACAGTGGCGGTGGGAATAGGCGGCGCGCGCGTCATGGGCGCCGATGATCAGGACGACGAGCGTCGGCGCGGGAAACGATGCAGCGAGGCCACGGTGCGCGGCGACTACGGCATTCAGATTCAGGGCACACGGCCCGCGCCCGGTGGATTGACCGAGTCGGTGATCGGTATCGTCTTTCGCACCTACGACGGCCATGGGAACTTTGAACAGGTGTCCAACCTGAAGGGCTCGATTACCGGAACCAACCCTGATTCGCAGAGTTTCGGCACGTACGAAGTGAACCCCGACTGCACGG
>JALDXK010000313.1:0-7080 GCA_032155105.1 Acidobacteriota bacterium | reverse complement strand
GAATGCCGACGGCCCAATGGCATCAGCGGCCGCCGTCGTGGGACAAGCCCCAAACGCCGGCGTGGGAGAAGGGTCGTCCGCCATCATGGGACAAGGGCCGCGACCCGTTCCCAGGACGTGGGCAGAATCACAACCGCGGTTTCTTCTACCCGACAATCTTCTACGTATATGAACCCTACCCGGTGCAGCCGCAAGTCATCGTCGTCGAGCGTCCCGTTGAACGCATCGTAGAAGTCGAGGTACCGGCGCGGCAACGAGACCCCGAGCCGCCGCGCGAGCCGGAGCCGCCGTATGTTACAACCGGCAATCGCATTGTCTACGTGGTGCCGGGTTGTTATGTCGGCAACGTGTCGCCGATCAACATGAAGCTGCCCGAGAAGTGCGATCTGTCGAAGCTGACAACGTTCACCCCGGAACACGATTGAAGGCGAACGCCATGCGTTACGTTGTTCTGCTCCTTGCCCTGACGATCACCACCGCCGCGGAGGCCGAGCAGCGCGGGCGCGCGCGGCGTCCCGCGTCCAAGGCGCCGTCTCCTCGCGCCGAGGCGTTGTCGCGCAACATCCCGCCGCGCGTGCTGTTGCCGGCCGGCTCGGATCCATTTCCAACCGACATGAGGAGATCGCGGTTCCCGGGCCGCCGTCCCGGCTGGCCGAACAGGCCGTGGTGGGGGCATGGCGGCGCGTTCGTTCCGGGCGGCAGTTACTACGGCGGCTACTTTGGCGGCGGCGCGTACTACGCGGAGGCGGCGCCCGTGCAGGAAGCTCCCGTTGACGCGACGCGGATCACCGGGGTGATCAGGCTCGAAGTCACACCGGCGAGCGGGTTGCAATACTACGTCGACGGCATTTACTTCGGTTCGTCGTCCGGGCTCGGCACGCAGTTCGAGCTGAATGCGGGCGCCAGGCGCGTCGAGATCCGCGCCAATGGGTACAAGCCGCTTGCCTTCGACGCGCGCCTCGCGCCGGGTGAAACAGTCACGTTTCGCGGTGCGCTGGAGCCCGAGGTGGCTCAGCCTGCGCCGGTGGCGCGATCGACTGGCAGCCGTGTGATGTACGTGATTCCCGGCTGCTACATGGGCAACGCGCGGCCGGAGGCCGCAGCACTGCCGAAGGGCTGCGACGTTCGCAAGATGGTCACGCGCGGCGGCGCGTGACGTAGCGCTCGAGCGCCCGAAACGCCGCCAGCATCTCCGCGTAGGTGAAGTTCGCGTTGCGCCCGCTCGGGTTTGGCAGCACGAACACCACGGTGCCGCCGATGGTTTCCGGCTGCACGCCTAGCGTCACCGGACCTTTCCGCTCCGGGAACATCGCGCGAAACACCGTGACGCCAACCATCGCCACCACATCTGGTTTGTAGCGGAGGATCTTGCGCCGCAGCTTCATGCGGCCGGTGACGAACTCCGCGGGCAGCAGCGTGTTGATGCCGGGCGTGGCGCGCGCGCAGATGTTGGTGATGCCGAATCCAAACTCCGGCAACCGATCGTCGTCTTCGTAGGCGATCGGTTGCGGCACGAGGCCCGATTCGAACAGTAGTTTCCAGAAACGATTTGAGTAGCCGGCGAAGTGATGCCCGGTTTCCGCTGAACGCACGCCCGGGTTGATGCCGACAAACAACACCCGCACACCGGGGCCGATGCGATCGCGCAGCGGCGGACACGACTCGTATGATGAAGCCGGGGGCATCATTCAATTGTACGTAGACCTGTCTGCCACCTGTATGGCACCCTTCGGTCATCTCTTTCCCTTAAGCCATGCGATACGTCCTCGCCATGTCGATCGCATTCGTGCTCGCGATGCCCGCCCACGCGCAGGTGCCGGCCGAGCGCGAGGCCGTCCTCAAAGCGATGGACATCTTCTTCGCCACCATGACCGCGAGAGATGTAGAAGGCGCGCGGAACATCCTCGTGCCGCAAGGCCGGTTTCACAGGGTGCAGATCGCGAAGGGCAAGGAGACGGTCGGCAGCATCTCGAACGAGGAGTACCTCGCGCAGCTCCATGCCTCGAAGCAGACGTATCGCGAACGGATCTGGAATCCCGAAGTGCGAGTGCACGGTCCGATCGCCACGCTATGGGCGCCGTACGATTTCTGGGTCGACGGCAAGTTCAGCCACTGCGGCGTCGACGCGTTCGAGTTCGTCAAGACCGACGAAGGCTGGAAGGTCGCCGGCGGCACCTACACGATCGAGTTCACGTGTGAGCCGAGCCCGCTGGGTCCGTTGAAGCCGCAAATGTGAAAGAAGCGTGACACGCGCGATCCGGCGCGACAGGACCGCAACGCTTCGCCTCTGCCCACCGTATCGATCGGGCAGGAGGCACCATGTCCAGCCGTCGAGACGCATTGCGGATGATCGGGGCTGCAGCTGCAGCGTCGGTGATTGCGCCTGAGCTCTGGTTACCCCGTCCCGCCACCGCGCAGCCTGCGCCTGGTGCACTGCCCGGATGCATCGTCACCCCACAGCAAACCGAGGGACCTTACTTCGTTGACAACCAGCTGCGCCGCGGCGACCTGCGGCTCGATCCTGCAACCGGCACGCTCACACCGGGCATGCCGTTGACACTGTCCATCACAGTGGCCCAGCTGAACGGCGGCGGCTGCCGTCCACTGAACGGCGCCATCGTCGATGTGTGGCAGTGCGACGCCCATGGCCAATACTCCGGCGTGGCCGATCGTCGGCAAGGCGTCGACACGCGTGAGTCGAACGTCCTGCGCGGCCACCAGGTTACCGGCGCCGACGGACGAGTCGAGTTCACGACGATCTACCCCGGGTGGTATCCCGGACGCGCCGTGCACATCCATTTCAAGGTGCGCACGAGCGAATCGAGCGGCCGCGCCGGCGAATTCACCTCGCAGTGGTATTTCGAAGACACGGTGTCGGATGACGTGTTCGCGGCCGGTCCGTACGCCGAGCACAGCGACCGTCGCGTGCGCAACGACCGCGATGGCATCTATCGCCGCGGCGGGCGAGAGCTGATGCTGGCGCTGCAGAAGACCGACGAGGGTTTCCACGGCACCTTCGATCTCGGCGTCCGGCTGGGTTAGCGCGGTTTCATACCGCGACGGCTCAGCGCCCGCGCAGGCCGGTCAGGAACGCGGCCAGACAATCGCCGATCGCATCGACGGCGTAGCCGCCTTCCTGGACGGCCACGGTGGGCAACGCCAGCGCACGCAGCGCCGCGCCGATGCTCCCGAAATCTCCGGACTCGAGGTTCAACACGCCAATCGGATCGCGCACATGCGCGTCGAAGCCGAGCGCGACCACGAGCGCGTCGGTGCCGAACGCGCGGATCCGATCGGCGGCGCGATCGACCGCCGCCATCATCGCGTCCCCCTCCGACCCGTGCACCAGCGGCAGGTTGAGGTTGAACCCGGTGCCCGCACCAACGCCCGTCTCCTCGGCGTAGCCGGTGAAGAACGGATAGTAATTGCGCGGGTCGGCGTGGATCGAAATCGTCAGCACGTCGGGGCGCGCGTAGAAGATCTGCTGGGTGCCATCGCCGTGATGCGCGTCCACGTCGAGGATGGCCACGCGAGTGAAGGTGCTCAGCAGGCGCTCGGCCGCGGCCGACGTGTTGTTGACGTAACAGAATCCAGACGCGCGATCGGCACGGGCGTGATGTCCTGATGGACGGCACAGCGCGTAGACGATGCGCTCGCCGTCGATCACCGCGTCCGCGGCGGTGATGGCGGTGTTGCAGGACTCGCGGGCCGACAGCCAGGTCTGGGGCCCGATTGGCACCGACAGATCGCCGAGATACCAGCCGCTTTGCGCAATGAGGTGCTCGGCCGGGCAATCCGGGCGTGCCGGCTCTTCCGGTCGCCCGCTCCAGTATGGAAAGGTGTTCGGCCACACTTCCGGACCGCGATCCGGCAATTCCTGCCAGCGATCCCAGGCCGTCTCGAGGAACCGCAGGAACGCGCCGGTGTGCACGGCCCGGCGCGCGTCCGGGTGATCCGCGGTTGGTGTCTCGGGGCTAATCTGCAGCGATCGAAGCGCGCCCAGCAGCGCCTCGGTGCGCGCCGGGACGTCTTTCGGAGCGATGACCCGGCCGACGCGCATGTATTGCTTCGGATCGTGGGCGGCCTGCGACGGATGGTAAAAGGCGCGCATCCGTTACTGACCGATGCCCCAGACATGACCGAGGGTGCGCACGATGAGCAGGCCGTTCGAAATTGCCGGCGAGGCCATCATCACCTCGTTCATCGGGTACTTGCCGAGCTCGACATATTCGCGTCCGGCCTGGACGACGAACACGTCGCCGTCTTCACCAGCCATGAACAGCTTGCCGTCGCTCGCGATCGGCGACGCGGTGAAGGCCCCGCCGCCACCCACGCGGGCGCGATACAGGCGTTCGCCGCTGTTGGCGTCGTACGCGGTCAGGATGCCGTTGTTGTTCAAGGTGTAGAGCTGGTTGCGGTACACGATCGGCGACGAAATGTAGGTGCCGTCGCGATCGTGGCTCCACGCGATCGCATCGCTGGCCGACTTCCCGGCCGGCAGCGAGATGTCGCCGCGCGAGCCAACCCGCACCGCGTAGACCGGTCGCACCGGCGGATATCCGGCCGTCACGATGGCGAGATCGCGATGCACCACCGGCGTGCCGATGGCGATCTCCGAGTTTGGCGCCAGCGTCCACAACAGGGCGCCGCTCTTCGGATCGTAGCCGCGCACCCTGGTGCCGTTGGTCACGAGCTCATCGCCCTTCGGGCCGCTGATGATCGTCGGCGTCGCCCATGTCGACACTTCGTCGGCGCGCGCGGTGCGCCAGAGCTCGCGTCCGGTCGCCAGGTCGAACGCCGCGATGAACGATCCGCGCGACTGGTCGGCCTGGACGATCACCGTCGACTGGTAGATGATCGGCGAGCTGGAATGCCCCCACTGGTAGCTCGGATCGAGGAACCAGCCGCTGTCGAGCGCGCCGATATCCTTCTTCCACAGCAGCGTGCCGTTCATGTCGTAGCAGACCATCAACCCGATCGAGCCAAACACGGCGACGATCTGCCTGCCGTTGGTCACCGGCGACGCGTTAGCCTGGCTCGACTTGAAGTGGCGCTTCGTGATCGGCTTGCCGACAAACGCATCCTGCTTCCACGCCACCTTGCCGCTGCTCAGATCCAAGGCATAAACGCTGAAGGTGTGCGTCGGCAGCGCGTCGATTGGGCGGATGTCGCCGGTGAGGCCGGTGCGAAACGACATGTCTTCATCGCTCGCCGCCGCGACAAGAATCACGCGATTGCCCCAGACGATCGGACTCGAGGTGCCGAGGCCGGGGACGGCCGTTCTCCACTTGATGTTGCGGCCCGACTTCACGTCCCAGTCCGAGACCACGCCCTGCGCGTCTGCGACGCCGGCGCCATTCGCGCCGCGGAATGCCGGCCAATTGATCTGCGCGCCGCGCGGCACTTCCGGATCGGTGCGCGCGGTGGCGGTGCGCCGAGCGGTCGCGGTCCCGGGATCCGGCGCAGCCGACGTGGCGTCGCCGAAGCCTTCGCGCTCGTACCGCACCGCAGATGAGCCGCGGAGGATCGACAACCGCTCGATGATGCCGCCGCGGCCGGCGAACGCCACGTTGATCTCCGGCGCATCTTCGGCAATGAATCGCCGTTCTTCGATCGACTGGAGCCGCAGGACGGGCTGGCCCTCGGCGGCAACCGACAGGCGCGCGCCGTCGAAACTGACCTTCACCATCGCGCCGGTCGACGCGTTCTGATAGGTACCCTCGTAGGAACGCAACAGCGACGGGTTCACGGAGACAATGGTCGGCGGCTTCGCAGGAGTGGCGTCTGCGGCGGCTGTCACCATCGCGGCGATGGCCGGGTCGCCGGACTTGGCGGCCAGCGCGCTCGCGTTCGCCAGTGCCGCCGCATCTGCCTGCCTGGCGGCCAGCGCCACCGAGACCGCCCTGGCGTCACGCGCGCGAATCGCGGCATTGAGCACGGCCACGGCGCCGTGTGCCTTGTGCTCGAGCAGGTAGACGGCGATGCCGAGGTGGCCGCCGCGCAGGGCGAAATCCACCGGCGTTGAGCCGTAAAACGAATCCACGATGTTCACGTCGGCGCCGCGCTCGACAAGCAGCCGGACAATGGCGACGTGGCCGCGCTCGGCGGCAAGACCCAGTGCGCTGACGCCGTATTTGTTGGCGGTATTGACGCTGGTGCCCGCGTCGGCCAGCGCCACCACGCGCGCGAGATTCCCGGTGCGCGCGGCGTCGAGAAACTCGTCCGCCAACTGTTGAGGCGGAGCCGTCGTCCAAAGCAGGGCGGCAAGAGCGAGGGCACGACGCACCATCGGGTGAGTGTAATGGGCTGCCGGCTGAAACCGTGTAGGCTTTTCGTTTTGGGGCATCATGCGTTCACTCGCGATCGCCGTGCTTGCGTTGCTGCTGTGCGGGCCCGCGTCCGCACAGGACGCCCCCTTCCGCGCCGCGCGGATCACGGCGCCGCCGGCGGTTGACGGGGTCCTCGACGATGTGGCGTGGACACAGGTGGCGCCGATGCCGACCGCCGGGTGGGTGTCCTACGACCCGAATCGCGGCGACCCGATGCCCGACGCCTACCGCACCGAGGTGCGCGTCGCCTACGACGATCGCAACATCTACTTCGCGTTTCACTGCTTCGACAACGAGCCCGAGAAGATTCGGACCAACGTGGCGAAGCGCGACAGCGCGTTCAGCGACGACTGGTTCGCGATCAGCCTCGACTCGGCGGGCACGGGCCAGTCGGCCTATCACCTGTTCAGCAATCCAAGCGGCAGCCAGATGGACGCGCTGAACACCTCGGCCTCGGGTGAGCAGTTCGACGCCGACATGGTGTGGTACAGCGCCGCCAGGACCACCGCCGACGGCTATGTCGTCGAGGTGCGGATCCCGTTGCAGACGCTGCGGTTCAGGGGCGGCGACGAGGTGCGCATGGGGCTGGTGTTCATGCGCAAGGTGAGCCGCATCGGCGTGTCGTATGCCTGGCCGGAGATGCTGCCGGGGCAGTGGGTGTTCGACCGGCCGGCGCACCTCACCTTCAGCAACCTGAGGCCGCGCCGGGTGGTGGTGACCCGGCGGGTGCGCAGGATCGGATCGCCCGGGG
>JALDXK010000312.1:0-7087 GCA_032155105.1 Acidobacteriota bacterium | reverse complement strand
TCACCAGCGTCACCCCGCGCGCGCGCCGCACCTGCAGCAGCAGGTCGAGCACGTGCCGCCCGTTCGAGCTGTCGAGATTGCCGGTCGGCTCGTCGGCCAGGATCAGTGGCGGATCGTTGGCGAGCGCGCGGGCGATGGCAATGCGCTGCTGTTCGCCCCCCGACAACTGCGACGGATAGTGATGCCCGCGATCGTGGAGGCCGACTTCATCGAGCAGCGCCTGCGCCCGCGTCGCCGCATCCCGGCGGCCCGCGATCTCCATTGGCACAAGGATGTTCTCGATCGCCGTGAGCGACGGCACCAGGTGGAAGAACTGGAACACGAAACCGATCTTCTCGCCGCGGAGCCTGGCCAGCGCGTCCTCGTCGAGCCTGGTGATCTCGGTCCCGCCGATGGTGATGGTGCCGGTGGTCGCCGAATCGAGACCCGCAATGAGCCCGAGCAGCGTCGACTTGCCGCTGCCCGACGGCCCGATGATCGCCAGGCAGCGTCCGGCCGGCACGTCGAGATCGAGCGGATGAAGAATGGTGAGAGGATGGCCACCGCTCTGGACGGTCTTGCTGACGCTGCGAAGCTGAATCATTGCTGAATCATTATCGGCTGGCTTGCTGATCTGCCGTCGCCGGGGCGGGGCGGAAGGGTCTGGCTGCTCAATTTGGACGCGGCAACGCCGGCTCGAGTTCCTTCCACACGAGATCCGCCACGATCTCCGCACCGCGGGCGTTGGGATGAATCCCGTCCGCCTGGTTGAGTCGCGCGTCGCCCGCTACGCCCTGCAGCAGGAACGGAATGAAACGCACCTCGTACGCCTCCGCGAGCTCCTCATACACCTCTCGGAACTCGCGCGTATAGTCGGGCCCGGTGTTCGGCGGCGCTTCCATCCCGGCGAGCACCACCGGCACGTTGCGCGCCTTGGCGCCCTCGAGAATAGCGGCCAGGTTCTTCTTCATGTCGCTCACCGGCAGCCCGCGCAAGCCGTCGTTGCCGCCGAGCGCCACCACCATCAGGCGCACGTCGCCGTCGAGAGACCAGTCGAGACGCCGCAGCCCGCCCGCGGTGGTGTCGCCCGACACGCCGGCATTCACGATGTCCCAGTCGAGACCGAGCGCCTTGACCCTCCTGCCGATCAGCGATGGGTAACTTTGATCCGTGGTCAGGCCGAGACCGGCGGTCAGGCTGTCGCCAAGAAATACAATGCGCGGCTTCGCCGCGCTCGCCGGTGCCTCAGGTGCCGAGGGTGCCTTGGGTGCCGCGGTTGGTGCGGGTGCCGGTGCCTCGTTCCGGCCGCAGGCCGCGCCGAGAACAAGCAGGACGAAGACAACAAGCGTGCGCATCACCCAACCGTGATGACCATCGCGGTGGCGTTGTCGGTGGTGCCGCGCGTGATCGCCTCGCCCACGAGAATGGCCGCGCCGTCAGCCGCGGACGCTGCCGCCGACAACAGGGTGGCCAGCGACGCGCTATCGAGCTTGCCGTGCACGCCGTCGGTGCACAACAGGAAGCGATCGCCCGACTGCAGCGCCTCTTCACGCGATTCGGGCTTGAGATCGTCCTTCGTGCCGACCACGCTAGTGAGCACGTGGCGCAGCGGGTGGCCGGGATCGGCATCCTCCGCTTCCTTCGCGCCCAGCACCGAGGCCAGCCAGGTATCGTCGGACGTCAGTTGCTCGAGCGAGCCGTTGCGGAGCCGATAGATGCGGCTGTCGCCCACGCCGACGAGCACGACCTTGTCGCCCGCCACCAGCACCGCAACCACGGTGGTGCCCATGCCGCTCAATTCGGGTTGCTTCGACCCCTCGCTGTAGATTTTCCGGTTGGCGAGGCGAACGGCGGTGGTGAGGCGGTTCATGTCAATCGACTGCTTGACCTCGAGGCCGAACGGCCACGTGATGTCCGCGGTCTGCGCGCTCTCCGCGATGAAACCATGAATGGTCTGCACGGCCAGGTGCGACGCCACCTCACCGGCATTGTGACCGCCCATACCGTCAGCCACCACGTAAAGGCCCAGCTCGGGCCACCATCCGTGGTAGTCCTGGTTCATCTTTCGCGGACCGACATCGGTCCGGCTTCCTACGCTCAACTCCATAGCAGTGAAAGGATTATGCCGGATCGGATACTAAGTATCCGGTATATTATCGGCCCCGTGGCCAACGCTGCTCTCCAACCGGTGATCGCCCGCGCGAACGCCGCGCTCGAACGTGGGCAGGCTGCCACCACGATCGAGTTGCTCGCGCCGCTGCTGCGGGCGCCATCCTCGCTCAACCGCGAGGATGAACTCAGCGTCCGCGTCATGCTGGCTGAATCGTACCTCTTGCAGGGGGATCTTGCACAGGCCGGAACGGTGTTGGGCCGGTCTCCCGACACCCTGCGGGAGCAGTTGCCCCAGGTGCTGCACTCGAATTTGTGGCGACTGCACGGCCGGGTGGCGTTTGCCCGCGGCGAACAATCGCGCGCCATCGCCCTGCACAACCGCGCACTCAAGCAGGCGGAAATGGCGCACGACTCGCGCGCCATCGGCCTCGCCCACTTTTATCTCGGCCAGTGCTACCGCCAGGTCGGCGACATGGCCATCGTCCGCGAGCACATCGCGGAAGCGGCGGCGGCCCTGCACGCCGCAGGCGACCGGCGACACCTGGCGATGGTGCACTCACTGTCGGCCGTGATGCTGGCGCAGACCGGCCGCTACGACGAAGCCAATGCGGCCTTGCGCCAAGCCGAGCGCATGGCGGCGTTGCTGCAGGCCGACGACGTGCTGGCCACGGTGTATGGGAACCAGGCGAACGTCGCGCTGATCCGCCACCGCTACGAGCAGGCGCTGACCCTCGCCGAGCGCGCCGTCAGCCTGCATGAAGGCCTCGGCCAGGGGCCGGGTCTGGCCGTGGCGCTCGCCACGCTCGGACAAATCTGCGTGCGTGTCGGTAACCTGGATCGTGCCGACAAGGTGCTGCACCGCGCGCTCGACGTCCGCAGCGCGATGCAGTTTCACGAGACGACTGGCGCGGTCTACGACACGCTCGCGCAGATGTCGCTGATGCGCGGCGACTACGAAAACGCCGCTGAATACCTGCGGCAGGCCGCGGATGCCTACGGCGCTTACGGAAGGAACACCAGCCGCTGGTACGAATGGTCGCTCCGCGTGATCAGCGCGCGGCTCGCAACACGGCGCGGCAATCCGGACGAAGCGCTGGCCATCGCCGACGAGATCGCGAAATCGACCAACGCCCCGCCGGCGGAAACCATCGAAGCCGAGTTGATCGCCGCCGAGGCGCTGCTCTCTGCCGATCGCGTCGACGAAGCAGAACGACGCTTGACGGGCGTCGAGCCACGTCTCGACCCGCGCACCACGCCGGGCGCGTGGGGCGAGTTCCTGCGGCTGCGCGGCGACCTGCGCGCGCGGCAAACACGCACCACCGAGGCGTATCACGACATCGCGCAGAGTTCGAGCGTGTTCGAGCTCGTGGGCGAGCGCTACCAGGCGGCCGTCAGCCAGCTCGCCCTGGCCCGGCTCGCGGCCAAGGCCGGGGCCAAGTCGACAGCGGATCGGCACTACGAGTACTCGGCGCAGGTCTTCCGTGCGCTGGGTGCGACGCGCGATCTGGAACAGGTGCAGGCGGCGATGGCCGCCACGCAACCGCCGGGGACGGGTGAATACGTCGGCTCGCCCGCCGATGCCGACGATGCCCTGGTGCGGCGGCTCGTCGACGCGGCGGTGTTGCCGGATCTGCTGGCACGCGAGCTGGCTGCCACCCTGCTCGAAGCCGTGCCCGCCGACGTCACCGCGGTGTTCGTGGAGTTGCCCGGCGGCGACGTCCGGTTGATCGCGCACGCCGGGTCCGATCCCGACACCGCCCGGCGCGTCGCGAAGCTCGCCCTGCACGGCGGAACGTATAGCGCGGGCGCGTTGATCGTGGAGCCGATCGGCCGCGACTACGACGGCCCGCGCCACGTGGTGATCGCGGCGTCGCGCCCGCTCGGGCACCCGCTGCTGCGCCGCGTGCGGATGATGGCCGCCGTGGCGCGCCAGGGCTTCGATCTCTGCGGCGTGCGCGATCGCACGTCCGCCCCGGTCGACTCGACCATCGAACGTCCGCTCGAACCATTGCTGCCCGGATTCCTCTGCGCCAGCGCGGTCATGGTCCGCGTGGTCGATCAGATCCAGCGGCTGCAGGGGAACGACCTCACGGTGTTGATCACCGGTGAGAGCGGCACCGGCAAGGAACTGGTCGCGCGCGCCATTCACGTCGGCTCGTCGCGCAACGCCGCAACGTTCCTGCCATACAACTGCACCACCACCACGCGCGAGTTGGCCGACAGCCAGCTGTTCGGACATCGCCGCGGCTCGTTCACCGGCGCCATGTCGGACCAGCCAGGGCTCATTCGCACCGCGGCCGGCGGCACGCTGTTCCTCGATGAAGTCGGCGACCTGCCGCTGGACGTGCAGCCCAAGCTGCTGCGCTTCCTCGAGCAGGGCGAGATCATGCCGGTGGGAGAAAACCGGCCGCAGCCGGTAGACGTGCGTGTGCTCGCCGCCACCAACGCCGACCTCGAACAGCGCGTGGCCGAAGGAAAGTTCCGAGAAGACCTCTATTACCGCCTCAGCGTGATCCGCATCCACGTGCCGCCGCTGCGCCAGCGCCGCGAGGAGATCCCGCACCTGGCCACGTTCTTCCTGCGCGAAGCGTCGGATCGCCTCGGCAAGCCCGGCACGCAGCTGGGCCCTGAGGTGCTGGACCTGTTCGCGCAATACTGGTGGCCGGGCAACGTTCGGCAGTTACGCAACGAGTTGCAGCGCTCGGTGGCCATGGCCCCGGCCGAGGGCACCATCGGGCCCGAACACCTCTCGGCCGACCTCACCGCCGCGCCGTCCACCGCGATGAACGCCGGTGCGCCACGCGTCTCCATTCGCGGCGGGCAGACGCTGGCGTCGGTGGTGGACGAAATCGAGCGCGACTTGATCCGGGAAATGATGAATCGCCATCGGGGGAACATCTCCGAAACCGCGAGAGCACTCGGCTTGACCCGGCGAGGCTTGTATCTAAAACTTCGGAGGCTGGGCCTCGAAAACCCCCCGGACGTGGCTACTAAGTAGCCAATTACAAGCATAGCCGTATACCGCGTATACACCACCCCCACCACTAAGGAGATCTGAAGAGTCATCTGTACGACTTTCCTGACTCAATTTGGTGTGCACATCTCCACCCCCTGTTCAATTGCACAGATTCGGCGCGGAACTTGGAATGAGTGCGCACGTGCAAACAGCATTGCGAACCCTGGAGAACAACGTGGCTGATCATCGTTTTGGTAAGAGCAGTCAGCGGGTTTCGGAGCGCCGCGCCATCAGCGTGCCGGCGCGGCTCACGTGGAAGGACGCCTCCGGCGCGGTGCGGTTCGTCTCGGTCATGACACGCGACGTCAGCGATGTGGGGGTGTTCGTCGAATGCGAGGCGGGCGCCGCGATCCCGCTCTTCCGGCTCGTGCACCTCCAGATTGAGCGCTCGACGCGGAATGCCGATCTCCTGCCGGCGCGTCTCCGTGAAGGCCGCGTGCTCTCCGCCGTGTGGCGCGTGGCGCCGTGCCGCCGCTCTACCGGCACCCCGTCGGGATACGCGCTCCGTTTCCTGGTCGAGCCCGGCATGCCGGCCGTGGTGCGAATGGACGATCGCTCAGTGACGGCCCTCGCTGTGTAATCGCCAATAGCGCGCCAGGCCCTGCCATAACTGGTCGAAAGGCGCCGCCAGCTCGGTTGCCTTCGCTTCGCGCTCCGGTAAGTGCTCGCGCACGTCCTTCCTCACGTAATCCACGAACGCCTTGATCTGATCGGCTTCCGTTCCGCCTGCGTCCAGCGACTTGCGCACCAGTTCCGCCTGGAACGCGAGCGTCGTGCGGAATCGCGCCAGATGCGCGCGGGCGGGCGTGACGGGCCCGAAGTGCGTGAGGAACAACGACACGGGCTGCCACGCCTCGATCACACCGAGGCTGTTCAGCCAGGCGTCCATGTCGATGTCGGGCGGCGGCGTCGGCGCCAGCAGGTAGTCGCCCATCACGCGGATGCCGGCGGTGTCGCCGACGTAGACCATGCCGGAGTGCTCGTCGAGATAGCTCACGTGGTGCTTGGCGTGGCCCGGGGTATAGGCCACCCGCAACGGCGTGCCGCCCAGTTCGAGCCGCTCCCCGCCGGCAAGCGCCGTCACCTGCGATGCCGGCACCGGCAGGAACGGTCCCCACAACGTGTCCATCTGGTCGCCGTACAACCGCGTTGCGCTCGCCAGGAGTTTCGCGGGGTCGATCATGTGCGGCGCGCCCCGCTCGTGCACGTAAACGCGCACGCCGGGCACCCGCTCGAGGATGGCGCCCGCGGCACCGGCGTGATCGAGGTGGATGTGCGTGAGCAGCAGCGCGCGCACGTCGCGCAGGGACAATCCGCGGCCGCGGAGGCCGGCTTCGAGCACCGGCAGGCACGACGCGGGCCCCGGGTCGACCAGCGTCACGCCCTCCGGCCCTTGCCGCACCGCCGTGGCGATCACGTGCGGGCTGCCGCGGAACTCGAGATCGATGTAGTCAGTACTCACTTGCGTAAGTGCGTCTCGAACAACTTGAGAATCCGCTTATATTCGTCGGCCCAGCTGGTGGCCTCGACGAAACCATGGTCCTCCACCGGATACACGGCCAGCTCCCAGTTCTCCTTGCCGAGCTCGATCAAGCGCTGAGCGAGACGCACGGAATCCTGGAAGTGGACGTTGACGTCGACCATGCCATGCGCGATCAGCAGCGGCGCCTTGAGGCCCTCCGCGAAGTAGATCGGCGAACTCTTTCGGTACGCGTCAGCATCTCCCTGAGGTTCGTTCAGGATATTCGAAGTGTAGGAATGGTTGTAGTGCGCCCAGTCGGTGACCGGACGCAGCGCCGCGCCGGCCGCGAACGTATCGGGCGACGTGAACAACGCCATCAACGTGATGAAGCCGCCGTAGCTGCCGCCATACACACCGATGCGCTTCGCATCAACCTTGTGTGATCTCGCGAGGTACGCCGCGCCGTCGACGACGTCATTGAGATCGTGGCCGCCCATCCATCGATAGATCGCCGTGGG
>JALDXK010000311.1:0-7103 GCA_032155105.1 Acidobacteriota bacterium | reverse complement strand
GCCTAATCCGCAATCCGAAATCCGCAATCGGAAATCGGCGCCGATTAAATTGACGCTGGTATTATGATGTCTAGCCCGCGTAGGCGCTGGAGACTGAGCGCTTGGGAACCTCGATCGCGTGCGGGAAGACGTCGATCGGAATGATCCGCTGCGAGCCAATCGCATAGTGGCCCATGACAAGGCGACCGGCCGAGGAGCCGCGCGCGCGTGGGCCAGGACTCTGCGGGGTGTGGCCAAACACGAACGCGACCTTGCTGCGGAAACCTGCCTCGGCGGGTGATGGCACCAATGGCGGCACCTCGAGGCGCAGCAGCCGGGAGAGGTCACGGCGTTTCTTCTCGAGTTGCTGCGCGTACGCCACGCCGGGCAGTGTGCACCCACCGCACACGCCGAAGTGTTTGCACTGCATTCGTAGCCAGGATCTGGCGACTGTCTACTTCACATCCAGCAGCTCGACCTCGAAGACCAGCGTGGCGTTCGGCGGAATCACGTCGCCGGCGCCGCGGGCTCCGTAGCCCATCGCCGGTGGAATGGTGAGCACGCGCGTGCCGCCAACCTTCATGCCGGCCACGCCCTCGTCCCATCCGGGAATCACTTCCTTCGCGCCGAGCGTGAAATCGAACGGCTGGTTGCCGTCCTTCGAGCTGTCGAACTTCTGCCCGCGCTTGTCGTCGCGGCTCGCGTCGTACAGCCAGCCCGTGTAGTGCACGCGCACCACGCGCCCGGCCCGCGCCTCGGCGCCGTCGCCAACCTTGACGTCGGTCTTCTGCAATTGTGAAATGCCGCTATCGGCCATCGGCGCGCCCTCGGAAGTCTGGGAAGTGGAAGTCGTGTCGCGGCAACCCGCCGCGGCCAGCAGAACAGCGATCAGCATCAGCGCTCGCATGACCACGAGGTTACCTCAAACTCGGCATGTGGAAGGGATTCGACCCGAGCAAAGTGGCGGAGAGGAAGGGATTCGAACCCCTGGAGCCCGTGAAGGCTCAACGGTTTTCAAGACCGCCGCTATCGACCGCTCAGCCACCTCTCCGTGGTTCTATTTTACCGTTTGCGGCGCGATCAACGACTTCCCAGCCATGAACGGGCGCAACGCTTCCGGTATCTCGACCGAGCCGTCCTTCTGCTGGTAGTTCTCGAGAATCGCAATCAGCGTCCGGCCAACGGCGAGACCTGATCCGTTCAGCGTGTGCACGTACTCGGCCTTGCCGGTCCCCTCGGGACGGAACTTGATGTTGGCCCGCCGGGCCTGGAACGCTTCGCAGTTCGAGCAGGAGGAGATCTCGCGATACGTCTTCTGGCTCGGAAGCCACACCTCGATGTCGTAGGTCTTGGCCGCCGAGAAACCCATGTCGCCCGTGCTCAACACCATCGTCCGGTAAGGCAGGCCGAGCAGCTGCAGCACGCGCTCCGCGTTCGCGGTGAGCGACTCGAGCTCGTCGTAGGACTGCTCGGGTCTCGTGAACTTCACGAGCTCCACCTTGTCGAACTGATGCTGACGAATCAGCCCGCGAACGTCCGCTCCATACGATCCCGCCTCGCTCCTGAAGCATGGCGTGTAGGCGGTGTACTTCATCGGCAACTGCCGCCCGTCGAGAATCTCGCCCCGATACAGGTTTGTGACGGGCACCTCGGCGGTCGGAATCAGGTACAGATCCCAGTCGCCGGCGATCTTGAAGAGATCCTGCTCGAACTTCGGCAGCTGCCCGGTGCCGTACAACGTCGCCGCCGAGACCATGAACGGTGGCTGCACCTCGGTGTAGCCGTGCTCGCCGGTGTGCAGCGACAACATGAAATTGATCAGCGCCCGCTCGAGTTGTGCGCCGGCGCCCATCAGCACGGCAAAGCGGGTCCCGGAAATCTTCGTCGCGCGCTCGAAGTCGATCACTCCCAGTTGCGGGCCGAGATCCCAGTGCGCCCTGGGTTCGAAGTCGAAGGCCTTGGGCTCTCCCCAGGTCCGCACCACGACGTTGTCGGCGGCGCTCGTCCCCACCGGCACGCTGACGTGCGGGATGTTCGGCAGCGTTTCGAGCACGGCGAGCCGGCGCTGCTCGGCCGGTTCGAGCTCCGCTTCGAGCTGCTTGATGCGTTGACCGCGTGCCTTGTTCGCTTCGAACAGGTGCGACGCGTCCATGCCCTGCTTCTTGGCGCGCGCCACTTCCTCGCCCGACGCGTTCTGTTCCCGCTTCAGCGTCTCGACTTCCTGGATTAACCGGCGTCGCTCCGCCTCCGCCGCGGTGAACCGTTGCAGGTCACCGCTCACGTCGAGGCCGCGGCCCGACATGGCCGCCTGGACGGCCTCTGGGTGGTCACGAACGAACACTGGATCAAGCATAAGGATCAGCGCGGGAAACAGGATCCGCCGAAGCCCTCGGCGAAGGCGCACCGCCAAAGGCGATCGCGTGTGCACTATTCTATGGGAGTGAGCCAGAAGATTCGAAAGGCTGTCTTCCCCGCCGCCGGCCTCGGCACCCGATTTCTCCCCGCCACCAAGGCGCAGCCGAAAGAGATGTTGCCGCTCGTCGACAAGCCGACCATCCAGTACGGCGTCGAAGAAGCCCGCGACTCCGGCGTGCCCAACATCGTCGTCGTCACCGGCCGCGGCAAGAACGCGATCGAGGATCACTTCGACGTCTCGACCGAGCTCGAGGCCTTTCTCGAGAGCCGCGGCAAGAAGGAGCTGGCCGACGAGATCCGCACGATCACGGATGCGATCAACGTCTCCTATGTCCGCCAGGGAGAGCCGCTCGGTCTCGGCCATGCCGTGCTCGTCACCGAGGCGATCGTCGGCGACGAACCCTTCGCGGTGATTCTCGCCGACGATGTGATCGACGCGGCGCCACCGGCGCTGAAGCAGATGATCGACGTGTTCGAGAAGGCGGGTGGGCCGGTGCTTGCCGTCGAGCGCGTGCCGATGGAGCAGGTGTCGAGCTACGGCGTGATCGCCGGCGAGCCGGCGCCCGATCTTGGCAAGGGCGTCTATCGCGTCAAGGATCTCGTCGAGAAGCCGCCGCGCCACGAGGCGCCGTCGGATCTCGCGATCATCGGACGCTACATCCTGACCCCCGACATCTTCGCGGCCCTGCACGACACTGCGAAAGACAAGTCAGGGGAAATCCAGTTGACCAACGGGCTGAGGCACCTGCTGAAGTCGCGGCCGATCTATGCGGTGGAAATCGACGGCGTCCGCCACGACACCGGCAACAAGCTGGGGTTCCTGAAGGCGAGCGTCTATTTCGGGCTGAAGCGGCCCGAGCTCGCGCAGGGCCTCAGGGAGTACCTTTCGAGTCTGTCTTCGTCTCGCTTTTAGTCTCGCTCTTCGTCTCGGTCTTGGTCTCGGTCTTCGCTTCGGCTTTCGCGGCGTTGGCGGCAACCGTGCCGCCGCTCTCGCTCTTCCCGGACTTCGCGTAATCGGTGATGTACCAGCCGCTGCCCTTGAACTGAATCGCCGGCGACGACAGCAGCTTCTTCACCGCACCGCCGCACTTCGGGCAGACATCGATCGGCTGATCCGAGAACTTCTGGATCACTTCAAAACGGTGCGCGCACGCGTCACACTGATATTCGTAAAGGGGCACGGGGTTACTCCAACACCACGTCGTGGTGGTTCTCGAGCATCAGGCGGCGCAGGGCCCAGAAGGGTGCGGACCCCTGCGCCAGGAACGCGTCATGGAACGCGCGCAGCGACGGCTTGCCGCCATGTTCCTCGTACCAGTCGTGACGCAACTTCAACAACATCAGCTTCCCTGCGGTATACACCAGGTAGGTCGGATCGAACGTGCCGCGCTCGGCTTCGCGGCGCGCGCTCGCGTCTTCGAGGAACGCCTCGTCCTTGAAGAACCGCACGCCCTGCTCCACCGACCAGTCCTCGGTGTGCAGGCGGATCCCGACGATGAAGCGGGCGAGGCGGACGAGGGCTTCGGCCAGCTGGCCGAGCTTGAGCGCGGCGTCACCGCCGCCGAACCCGGCCTCGATCATCATCTGCTCGCAGTAGTGCGCCCAGCCCTCGATGTAGGACGCCGGCGCGAAGAACGTCGAGCGCCGCACCTTCGACTCGACCTTGCGCAGGAACTGGTAGTGCAGGAAGTGCCCCGGATAGACCTCGTGCATCGAGATCGTCCAGAGCGTCGGCAGGTTGAAATCACGCAGGTGTTCCACCTTCCGGTCGTCTTCCCACTTCGGATCGACGTCGGTGAGGTAATACATCGCGCGCGACGGGCGTGACTCGTACGGGCCCGGGGTCCACATGCTCGCCGACGCCCAGCGAAAGAACTCCGGTGTCGGCGCCACCATCACGCTGCCGTTCTCGGGCATCGGCACGATCGGGTTGCGCGACAGGAAGGTGTGCAGTTCGTTGAGCTGCTCGCGCGCGGTAGCGATCAAGGTGCCCGCCTTCGGGTACGTCTCCTTGGCCTTGCTCCACGCCTTCAACGGATCGCCGCCGTTCAGGCGACCGGCGATCTGGCGGAACTCTTCCTTGGTCGCCTCGAGCTCACGGGTCGCGATGGCGAGCAGTCGGTCGACGGTCAGCGTGATGCCTTCGTCGTGCCGCAGCTTCTGTTCGAAGCGATCGCGGCCGAGGCGGAAGCTGCCCTTCGCCTTCGGGCGGATGTCGTTCTCGAGATCGTCGACGTAGCTGCCGATGGTGTGCACGGCCTCGGTACAGGCGTCGGCGAGATCGCCGAGCAGGTGCATGTCGTCCACGCCGGCGAAGGCGCGCGGCAGGTCGCGTTCGATGAACGACATCGACCCGCGCCAGGTATCGATGCCGACCTTGACGTAGATGGCCGGCGGGTCCTTGATGTTGTCGCGCGCCGCCTGCACTAGTCGCGGCACCTGGCGCAGCTTCGAGAGCACGCGCCTGGCGCGCTCGGTCTCGGGCGCGTAGGTGAAGATCGCCTGCGCGGCGAGGCTCGACGCCAGCGTGTCGGCGTAGAAGTGCGGGTTGCGCTCCCACGACCGCACGTCTTCGAGCTCGAACTGCCGCGAGCGGATGTTCGAACCGACGATCTGGTGCTCGACCTGTTCGCGCGTGTTCAGGTGCGTGAGCGGAATGCCATCGAGCCGTCGCGCGAATCCCGCCAGCGCGCTGGCGTGCGTGTCGATCGCCGACCGCCGGTAGTCTTCGAGCAGGTCGTCGTGGACATGGACGCCATCCATGGTTGCGCCAGTGGGATGGACCTCGTAGAGAAACGCGAGGTAGTCGTCGACGAAGTGAGGTAAAGGTTCAGCCGCGTGCATGCCACCTGGAATTCACCCGCCGGAGGCGGGGCAAAGCCATCATCTTTCTGGCCCGATCAGGAGGGAGAGGCCATCAGGCAATGGTAGCTTAAAATGCAGGGATGCCCTCGAAGGGAGTGCTCTATGTAGTCGCCACTCCCATTGGGAACCTGGAAGACATCACGCTGCGCGCGTTGAAGGTTCTCAAAACGGTCCAGCTGGTTGCGGCGGAAGATACCCGCCGCACCGGGATTTTGCTCAGGCATTTTGGCATCGACGTCCAGATCATCAGCGTCCACGAGCACAACGAGCAGGCCAGGGTGCACAGGATTATCGGTCGTCTGGCCAAGGGGGAGTCGGTGGCATTGGTCACAGACGCAGGCACCCCTGGGGTATCGGACCCGGGCGCCGGTTTGGTGGCGGCCATCCGGGCGGAAGGCTATCGCATCGAGCCGATTCCGGGCGCCAGCGCGGTGGCGACAGCTGTTTCGGCAGCCGGGATTGATTCGGACGGGTTTACGTTCCTTGGGTTCCCCCCGATTAGGTCTAAAGACCGCAAATTGTGGTTTGCCGACCTTCTGGAGTCCATCGACTCAAGGGCTGTGGTGTTCTTCGAGGCTCCTCATAAGGTTCGGAAAACGCTGGATGAACTCAGAATGTTGGTGGAAAAACCTATATTTGTCGCCCGAGAGCTAACCAAGCTCCATGAGGAGCTGCTATGGGGGACGCCTGAGCAACTCCTTCAGCGTTTCGACAACCCGCATGGTGAGTTCACCATCGTGATTCCGCCTGGCGTCGCAGTCGAGGCCGTCGTGGAAACCCCGACAGACGCGGCCATCCTTACTTTAGTAGGTCAAATAACAGAAATAGAGCGCCCTAGGTCGAAACGAGAGGCAGCCAGGCTGGCCGGAGAACGACTCGGCTTACCGGCGAAGCGGGTGTACGAGGCACTTGAACGTGGCAAAATTGGTCAATAGACCGAAATGACAGCGCCTCCCCAACCTGTTCATGTCGTCGTCCTTGCCGCCGGAAAGGGCACGCGCATGAAATCCCAGCTGCCGAAAGTCCTCCACAGGATTAGCGGCCTGAGCCTGATCGAACGGGTGCTTCGGACCGCCGCGTCCGTCAAGCCGAAGTCGGTGACGGTCGTAGTTGGGCACGGCGCCGACGAGCTCCGCAACGCCCTGGCCCCCATCAAGCTGCCGCTCCACTTCGCCGTCCAGGAACCACAGCTCGGCACCGGACATGCCCTCCTCCAGACGCGATCGCTCCTCGAAGGAAAGGCCGGCAACCTCGTGCTGCTGTCGGGCGACGTCCCGTTGCTGAGCGGAGACACGCTCAAGGCACTCCTCGCCGCGCACACCGAGGCCGGCGCCGCCGCCACGGTGGTCACCGCCAACGTCCCGCGTCCCTTCGGCTACGGTCGCATCGTCCGCACCAACGGCAAAATCTCGAAGATCGTCGAGGAGCGCGACGCGTCAGACGTGCAGCGCAAGATCACGGAGATCAATTCGGGCATCTACGCGTTCGCGCTCGAGCCGCTCTTCGAGGCGCTCGACGGTATCGGCACCGCCAATACCCAGGGTGAGTACTACCTCCCGGATCTCGTGGCGATTTATCGCAAGCAACGCAAGCCCGTGGCGACGCACACCGTCGCGCGCGGCGACGAGATCCGCGGCATCAACAGCAGAACCGAACTTGCAGAGGTCAGTCGTATGGTCCGCCAACAGAAAAACGAAGAGTTGATGGCCGCCGGCGTCACCATCATCGATCCGGCCACTACCTACATCGATGCCGACGTCCTCGTCGGCGCCGACACGGTGATTCATCCGTGCGTCTTCCTCGAGGGGTCGACGAAGATCGGCGCGGCGTGCGAGGTGCACGCC
>JALDXK010000310.1:0-7107 GCA_032155105.1 Acidobacteriota bacterium | reverse complement strand
GTTCTTGAGGTGGTCGCGCATGGTCGGCTGGCGGGCGAAACTACTTGTCCGCCGAAGCGCCGTGCGCGAAGGTGGAAAGTCCCGCCCCTACGCATGCACTTCGCCAGGCGTCCAGATCGGCGAGCGCCCGTTCGGCGATCATCAGCTTCTTCTTCATCTTGTCGCGCGGCGGCTGATCCAGCGGCGGCATGATGCCGTGCGTGATGTTGGTCGGCTGGTAGGTCTTCGGATCGGCGTGCGACACGTAATGCGCCAGCGAGCCGATGGCGGTGGTCCGCGGCGGCGCCTGCGGCGGCTCGCCTTTCGCGATCGCCGCGGCGTTGCGGCCCGCGACGAGCCCCGACGCGGCCGACTCGACGTAACCCTCGACGCCGGACACCTGCCCCGCAAACAGCAGGTCGGGCCGATGCCGCGTTTGCCACGTCGGCAGCAGCACCTTCGGCCCGCAGATGTAGGTGTTACGGTGCACCATGCCGTAGCGCACGAACTCAGCATTCTCGAGGCCGGGAATCATCCGCAGCACGCGGGCCTGGTCGCCCCATTTGATCTGGGTCTGGAAGCCGACCAGGCTGTAGTGATCGCCGGCCAGCGTGTCTTGCCGCAGCTGCACGACGGCGTACGGCAGTTTCCCGGTGCGCGGATCCTTGAGCCCGACCGGCTTCATCGGGCCGAAGCGCAGGGTGCCTTCGCCGCGGTGCGCCATCACCTCGATCGGCAGGCAGCCCTCGAAGAACTTCGCGTTGTCGAAGTCGTGCACGGTCGCTGACTCAGCCGCGACGAGCGCCGCATAGAAGGCGTCGTACTCGTCTTTGGTCATCGGGCAATTGAGATAGTCGCCTTCATCTGACTGCGCGAGGGCGTCTCCGGGAGCCGCGCTCCACACGTTCCTGCCCCACCTCGACGCGCGGAACACTTTCGACATGTCGATCGATTCGGCGAGGACGATCGGGCTGATCGCGTCGTAGAACGACAGGTGTTCTTCACCCACCATCGCCTGGATGCTTTGCGACAGCGCGTCAGACGTGAGCGGGCCGGTGGCGATGATCACCGGTGACCATTCGCCGCCAGGCACTGCCAGCACTTCTTCGCGTGAGATGCGGATGCGCGGATGGGCCTGCACGGCCTCGGTGACCACCTGCGAGAACACGTGCCGATCCACGGCCAGAGCCGCACCCGCAGGCACGCGCGCCCGGTCGGCGGCGCGCATCACCAGCGAGCCGAGGCGCCGCATCTCTTCCTTGATCAGGCCGACCGCGTTGTCGATCTTGTCGGCGCGGAACGAGTTGCTGCACACCAGCTCGGCGAGCGCATCGGTCTTATGCACCGCCGTCGGCCGCACCGGGCGCATTTCGTGGATGACGACATCCATGCCGGCCTCGGCGGCCTGCCACGCCGCTTCGCTCCCCGCCAAGCCGCCGCCGATCACGTGGATGCTCACGGTTACAAGGTTACATGGTTACAAGGTTATAGGGTTCTCCCCGGTTCCAAGGTTCCAAGGTTCCACGGTTCCAGGGTTGCCGGGTTAGAACCTGGAACTTGGGGAGAACCTTGTAACCCTGTAACCTGGGAGAACCTTGTAACCCTGTAACCTGGGAGAACCTTGTAACCCTATAACCCTGTAACCTTTGTAACCTTGGTTATACGGTGCGCGTTTTCCACCACCCGCGTCGAAAGATAACGCCGCTGACGACTGCCAGGGTGGAAAACGCCACCGTCATGGCTATGAAGACTCCGGTCGGTCCCATGTTCATGCGAATGGCGAGGAACCACGCCAGCGGGATCTGGAATGCCCAGAAGCAGCCGAGGTTGATCCACGTCGGCGTCCACGTATCGCCGGCGCCGTTGAACGACTGCGTGAACACCAGGCCGTAGGCGAAAAACACGAAGCCCGTGCTCACGATGCGGAGGCAGCTCTCGGCATGCGGAGCCACCAGCGGGTCGCGCGTGTAGAACGCCGCAATCTGCGGCGCGAAGACGAAGAACACCAGCCCGACGCCGCCGAGGACGATGGCGTTGTACTTGCCCGCAGTCCACACCGCCTCCTCGGCACGCTCCGGCTTGCGCGCGCCCAGCCCCTGTCCCACCATGGTTGCGGCGGCATTGGCCAGTCCCCACGCCGGCAGAATCGCGAAGATCACGGTGCGGATGCCGATCGTGTAGCCGGCGAGGACCTCGCTGCCGAACGTCGCGATGATGCGCACCAACCCGATGTAACTGGACGTGTCGATCAGCACCTGCAGGAAGCCCGATCCGCTCAACCGGCACACGTTCCACATCACCTTCGGCACCAGCTCGATGTGCCGGCGCCGCAGGTGGACGCGGCTGTGACCCGAGCTCAGCATCCACAACTGCACCAGGACCGCGGTGCCGCGACCGATGTTGGTCGCCACCGCCGCGCCGGTCACTCCCATGGCGGGAAACGGCCCGAGGCCGAAGATCAGGATCGGATCGAGGACGATGTTGATCGCATTCGCCACCCACAGCATCCGCATCGCGATCGCGGGATCTCCGGCGCCGCGGAAGATGGCGTTGATCAGGAACAGCAGCGTCACCGTGACGTTGCCGGCGAACATCACCTGCGTGTACCCGAGCGACGAGGCAATCATCGTCGGCGTCGCGCCCATCGCGCGCATCAGCGTCTCGGCGTACAGCGCACCGACGAGGCCGACGGCCAGCGCCACGATGATCCCGAGCGCGATCGATTGGGCGGCCGCCTGCGCCGCACCCTCTTCGTCCTTCTCGCCGATGCGCCGCGCCACCACCGCGGGGGCGCCGATGCCGAGGCCGAGCGCCACCGTGTAGACGATGGTCAGCATCGACTCGGTGACGCCGACGGTGGCCACCGCGTCGGCGCTGACCCGCGCCACGAAGAACACGTCGACCACCGCGAAGAGCGATTCCATGGCCATCTCGAGGACCATGGGTACCGAGAGCATCACGAGCGCAGGGCCCACCGGGCCCACCGTGTAGTCACGGTCGGAGCCGCGTACGGCCTCCAGGAACAAACGCCACCAGCGTGTCATGCCCACACCTGCAACCAGCCCGCGCACGGGTCGATCACCCGGGCTGGAACAAGTGAACGACGAAACTGTGAATTAGTTGGTGAACGCGATCCAGATCCCGGTCGCAATGACCGGGACGAAGGGCGACGAGGTGGGAAGGTGCCGCTTCATGGAATCGCTCGCTGGTAAGCCGACCGCGCCAGTATAGCTCAGGCCCGCGCCGTGGAGAAAAACTCCCGCACGAGGCGGCGCAACAGCCCAATCGAGCCCAGCACCGCCACGAGGTTCGGAATCGCCATCAGCCCGTTGAGCGTGTCGGCCACGTCCCACACCAGGTGCAGGGAACCCACGGCGCCAAGGTAAATGAACACCAGCCAAGCCAGCTTGTACGGCATGGCCGCCTTCGCGCCAAACAGGTACACGATCCCGGTCTCGCCGTAGTAGCTCCAGCCAATCACCGGCGAGTACGCAAACAACACGAGGCTGCTCGTGCCGACGATGTTCCCCCAGGTGCCTGGCAGGCCGGTCGAAAACGCCTGGCCGGCGAGCTCCGCGCCGGTCGCGCCTCCCGACCACACTCCCGTCACCAGGATTGCCAGGCCGGTCGTGGTGCAGACCAGGACCGTATCGACGAACACTTCGAAGATGCCGTACAGCCCCTGGCGCACGGGATGATCGGTGCGGGCCGCGGCGTGCACGAGCGGCGCGCTGCCGAGCCCGGCCTCGTTCGAAAACAGGCCGCGGGCGATGCCGTAACGCATCGCCATCATGATGCTCGACCCCGCGAAGCCGCCGGTGGCGGCGGCGCCACTGAACGCCGACGACACCACGAGCGACAACGCCGCCGGAATCTCCGACGCGTAGCGCATCAGCACAAACAAGCCGCCGCCGAGATAGAACACCGCCATGAACGGGACCAGGTACTCGGTGAACTGACCGATGCGCTTGATGCCGCCGAGGATCACCGCCGCGGTGAGCGCGGCCAGCACGATGCCGCTCACCATCGGGCTCACACCAAATGAGGCCTGCAGACTCGCGGCCACGGAGTTGGCCTGCACCATGTTGCCGATCCCGAACGCGGCCAGCGCCACGAGGCCGGCGAAGATCGTTCCGAGCCAGGGCAGGCCGAGGCCCTTGCGGAGCACGTACATCGCACCGCCCCGCATCTGGCCGGCGCCATCGACCTCACGATAGTGCAGCGCAATCACGATCTCGGCAAACTTCGTACACATGCCGAGCACGCCGGAGACCCACAGCCAGAACAGCGCGCCAGGTCCGCCGATCGAAATCGCGGTGGCCACACCGGCAATGTTGCCGACACCGACCGTCGAGGCTAGCGCCGTTGCTACCGCTTGAAACGGCGAGACCTCGCCCGGCCCGGCACTCTTATGAGTCAGCTTGCCGAGGACCTCGCGCAGCGCGAATCCCAGGTAACGGAACTGCACTCCGCCGGTCACGATGGTGAGGAAGAGGCCGGTGCCGATGAGCAGAACGATCATCGGCCAGCCCCATACATAGCCGTTCAGCCAGCCATTGACGGAGGCGATTGTGTCGATCATTTGAGACCGAGAGGATAACTCAGGCGGATACCGGCGCCGTCTTCTTCGTCTTCGCCGCGCCGCGTTTCGCGGATGCCTTGGCCGTCTTGGCCTTGGATTTCTTGGCCTTGGAGCCACCCATGCCGGCGCGCGCGTTCAGCAACTCCACTGCGGACGCCATGGTCACGGCGTCGACTTGCGTGCCTTTCGGCACGGACGCGTTGGTGGTGCCGTCGGTCACGTACGGACCGTAGCGGCCGTCGAGAATCTTCACATCGGCACCCGACTCGGGATGCTTGCCGAGCGCCTTGAGTTCTTTCGGCGCCTGGCGCGCCCGGCGCATCGACTTCTTTGGCTGCGCCAGCAACTCTTTCGCGCGGTCGGACCCAATCGTGTAGACGTCGTCGGAGTCCTCGAGGGAGCGGAATTCCGAGCCGTGCTTCACGTAGGGACCGAAGCGGCCGAGATTGGCAAGGATCGGCTCGCCATCGTCGGCCTTGCCCAGCTCGCGCGGCAGCGACAACAGGCGCAATGCCACGTCGAGCGTGATGGTGTCCTCGGTGTGGTCGCGACCGAGCGACGCGCGGCGCGGCTTCTCGTCGCGGTCTTCCGGCGTCTCGCCCAGCTGCACGTAGGCGCCGAAGCGGCCGTGCATCACGTAGACGTGCTGACCCGTGGCGGCATCGACGCCGAGCGACTTCGGCCCCTGCGCCTTGGCCTTCAACAACGCAATCGCCTTGTCGAGCGTGAGGTCGGCGGGCGCGAGATCTTCCGGCAGCGACACGCGCGGGCCGCCGTCGTTCTGCGACCCGAGCTGCAGGAACGGGCCGTAACGCCCGATGCGGACGCGCACCGGCAGGTTGCTCTCCGGATCGTGGCCGAGCTCGATGATCGGGTACTCGATCGCCTGTCCCTTGTCCTCGACGAGATGTTCGAGGCCGCGGTGTTTCTTCTTCTTGTCGCCGCGATAGAACTCGGCGAGGAACTCGAGCCAGTCCTTCTCGCCGTTCGAAATCTGGTCGAGGATTTCTTCCATCTCGGCGGTGAAACCGATGTCGACGTAGTCGCTGAAGTGATTGCGCAGCAGCCGCGTGACGGCGAACGCCGTAAAGCTCGGCACCAGCGCCTTGCCCTGGCGCGAGACGTAGCCGCGGCGCTGGATCGTCGCCACCGTTGGCGCATACGTCGAGGGGCGGCCGATGCCTTCTTCTTCCAGCCGCTTGACGAGCGACGCTTCGGTATAGCGCGCCGGCGGCGAGGTCTGGTGCCCCTTCGCGTCGAGGCCCAGCAGGATGAGTTCCTGGTCCAGCTTGTCCGGCGGCCACACCTGGTCGCCAACCGTGAGCTTCGGCAGGATGGTTTCCTGCTCATCGAGCGCCGCGGTCGGATCGTCCGAGCCCTCGACATACGCACGCAGGAAACCGGCGAACTCGATCGCGTTGCCGCTCGCCGTGAACGTGGCGGGGCCGCCGTCGTTGGTCTCGCCGGTGATTTCCACCGTGGTGCGCAGCATCCGCGCGTCGGCCATCTGCGACGCCACCGCGCGCTTCCAGATCAACTCGTAGATCTTGAGTTCGTCGCTCTCGAGGATCTGCTCGAGCGAGGCCGGCGTGCGGTGGAAGTGCGTGGGGCGAATCGCTTCGTGCGCTTCCTGCGCGTTGCGCACCTTGGTCTGGTACTGCCGCTGATTGTGGAAGTCGTCGCCGTAGAGCTCCTTCACGGCCGCGGCCGCTTCCGCCAGCGCCTTGTTGCTGAGCGTGGTCGAGTCGGTGCGGTGATAGGAGATCAACCCTTCCAGATCGCCGCCGCCAAGGTCCATGCCCTGGAACAGCCGCTGCGCGATCTGCATGGTGCGCTCAGACGAGAATCCGAGCTTGCGATTGGCTTCCTGCTGCAGCGTCGAGGTGGTGAACGGCGGCGACGGACGCTTGTTGAACGGCTTCTCTTCGACGCTCGTCACCGTCCATGGCAAGCGACGCATCAACGTCTCGCGCAGGCCCTGCGCGTCTTTCTCGCCAAGCAACCGGACCGTGTTCGAGGTGAGGTTGCCCTTGCTGTCGAAATCCTTGCCGGTGGCGATGCGCTGCCCGCCGACCTTGGCCAGCGTGGCGCCGAACTCGCTCGCGCCGCTGCGCAATTTCGCTTCCAGATCCCAGTAGCTCGCCGTGCGGAACGCGAGGCGTTCCTCTTCGCGCTCGACGATCAGCCGCACCGCCACGCTTTGCACGCGTCCCGCGCTGAGACCGGTCTGCACCTTCTTCCAGAGCACGGGCGACAGCGTGTAGCCATACAGCCGATCGAGAATGCGCCGGCTCTCCTGCGCGCGAACGAGGTTCTCGTCGACGTCGTGCGCCTCGGCCAGTGCCGCCTTCACCGCTTCTTCCGTGATCTCATGGAACACGATGCGGCGAACCTTCACCTTGGGCTTCAGCAGTTCCTTGAGATGCCAGCTGATCGACTCGCCTTCGCGATCGGGGTCGGTCGCGAGAATCAGCTCCGATGCATCCTTCATCGCCGCTTTCAGGGCGGTGACGTTTTTCTTCTTGTCGGCCGGGACGACATAGTAC
>JALDXK010000309.1:0-7120 GCA_032155105.1 Acidobacteriota bacterium | reverse complement strand
ATGCGCGGGACGTGGAGGGCATCGCGCTCGGTGCGAATCACCCGGATCCCGCTCTTCAACGCCACTGAGGTCGCGGCCAGTTTGTCGAAGAAGCCAGGCCCCCACTGATCCGGGGAGATCGCGACGCCGGCGCCGGTGCTGCCGGCCAGCGCGCGGAGCTCGATGCCGAACAACCCGGTCTTCGGCTTCTTCTCCGGCTGCCCGCTCTGACTCGCCGGGACGAAGCTGCGCTGCTCGCTCCGCTGCTCGACGGCCCGCTGCAACCCGAGGATTGCATCACGCTCGCGGATGTTGGCGTCATAGGCGCGCTGCTCGCTCGCTAGGAGCGTGTCGCGGTTCGCCTGGCTCGCCGTGTCCAGGACGGTTTGCGCCTGCGCGCTCCGGAGCTGGACCTGCGTGGTGAAGGCCGCGAGGACATCGTCACCAAAGGCGCCGCGCTGCGCGGCGAGCGTCGTCAGATCGACCATCGGGACCGCCGTCGTTGCTTTCACGAAGTCTTGAATCTCCATGTAGGTCACCACGAAGTTATCTGCGCGATCTCCCGGCCGGTGACCGTCGGAGATCTATCGGCCTGCTCGGTGAGCATCGGCCTGGTTAGTAAACTAACCACCCCATTCCTAGTGCGTCGCTTTGTCCATCCCTGGCAGCGGGACCGGCGTCCCGAAGGTCGCCAGGTTGCGCGGATCAATCGAATAGCCGCGGAGCCATTCGCCGACGTGCATCCCATCCGGCGTCAACCGCGCGATGTCGACGCGCAGGGACCGGCCATCAATGTTGATACTCAGGTCGGTCAGGTCGATGTCGGTGACGCCGGCCGCCTCGAGCAATTGAACCAGCGCCAGTTGAAACGCCGCCACCGCGGCGCGTGGCGTGAGTTGTGGTGCGCTCATTGGGCCTCCAAAAAGAAAATCCGCGGTTCAATCGGTGGTGTCGTCGCCGTCACCACCATTCCACTCAGCGCCAGGACGATCGCATCGACCGCATCGATCTTGTTCGGCGACATCGCCGCTTCCTTGATCGGCAGCAGACTCCCATCCCGGCGCCGTTCCACACAGGCGTTCGACACCTGCCAGGTGAGGAACGAGGACCCGGTGTGCCGCAGCTGCTGCGCTCGGATGCGCGCCTCGAGGTCCTTCGCCGGTGCCGTGAAGACTTTGCCGTTCTTCGATTCGACGCGGGCCGGCAGCCCGCTCGTGGTGAGGTTCGCCGCCAGGTTCAGCGCACCGAAGCGTTCGATCGCGATGTCTCTCACGTCGAACCGCTCGCAGTCCGATCGGAGATCCGCTTCGATGGTCGGATAGTCCGTCATGTTCCCGTCGGTGACGATCAGCTCGCCCGCCTGGACCCACTGCTGATAGGCGGGAACGGTGCGCGCGCGCTCGGTGACGACGAGGCTCGGCAAGTAGCCGCGGACAAACACGTAGACGACATCGGCGCGCACGAAGCAGAGCGCGACCGCGGCGATGTCGTCCCGTTCAGCGAGGTCCACGCCGATCCAGCACGGCTCATGCTCGAAGTCTTCGAGGCGCAGCGCCGGATCGCTGCAGCGCGCCCACGCCGGCATCGACAACCACGTATTCGCGGCATGGAGCCAACGGTTCGCAATTTTTACCTCGAACTCGCCCTGAAGCCCTGGCGTGGCGACCGCATCATCCCGATAGCGCCGCACATACTCCAGCGTCGGGGTGACGCCGATCATCGGTGAGGCTTTGATCCACGTCGTTTCGTCTTTCCAATCGTCGCCTTCATCGAGCTCATAGAGCGCCGCGAACAGGTGGTCGGCCTCGATGACGCCCTCGAGCAGCTTCATCGCCGTCGAGCGGAGCGCATAGCCCACTGAGGTCAGCGAGTAGCCGGCCGTGGTCGGCGCCATCAACATCGGATCAACCCGCGAGCCTTGCGCCGACTTCAGCACGTCGTGCAGGCCAAAGTCCTGCGCGTGGCTTTCATCGAGTGAGATGAACGACGGGTTCAACCCATCCTGCGTCGAGCTTTTCGCGTTGATTGGCTTCGCCGAGGCGCCGGTGGCGTCGAACGTGATGGCGTTGGCGAACACGGTCAGCTCGAGCGCACGCAGCCAAGCGGCGCGCTTCACCATGCGCTGCATGATGCCGAACACGATCCTTGCCTGGCTGCCGGTGGTGGCGCCGCACACCACTTGCCCGCCAGGTTCCTTCTCGACGGCGAGGTGATAGAGCGCGCACGCAGCCACCAGCGTGCTCTTCGCCGACTTTCTCGCGACCTGAAAAAATACCGTGGTGACGAGCCGGCCGCCATCGGTTCGGCGGCGGAACCCATAGGTGGCCGCGAGCATGAACACCTGCCAGGGTTCGAGCCGGATCGTCGCCGTCGTCCAGCGTCCTTCGACGTGGGGCAACTTCTCGATGAACGCGCAGACGTCCTGGACGTGATTGGGTGACCAGGTGAACGCATTGCTAACGCCGGTGGCCTGCGACCGCATCCGAAGGAACCGCTCGCACGCCAGCTTCGTCCAGCGACAGGCGACGATGCGGCCAGCACCAACATCACGAACGTAGGTGTCCGCGATGGTGACGAAGACCCGAGGCTTGCCGGCATCCTGCCGAGCTGACCGGCGCCGGCGCGTCGACGCCGGCCGCTTCCGAGCGCGATCGGGACGCGCGGTCCCGCGCCGGACCAGTTCTTCCGTGGTGAGCTTGGGTCGGCCGAGCCGCTTACGTTTCGGAAGCGCCATACTTTTGACTAGCCGAAAATCTGCCTACCGGATGGTTTGGGAACGCGCGATCGGTCGTGGCATTCACATCCCCGAGGAGGATCGGGTTGTTTGTGAACCCGATCCTCAGTGACACACGAACGTTTCGATTCAACGCGTTTGAGAATCGCATCACGTCGATCGGATTCATGTTCGTTCTCGGCTCGCGAAGGTTGAGTCTTCGCGCGCGGTCTTCGCCGAGTGACACGACGAGCAGAGCGACTGCACTTCGTTGAAGTCGAGGAACCTCGGGTCGTGTCGTCCGCTCACAGGTCTGACGTGGTCTACGCAATCGGCCAGGCTGGTGCGGCCCGCCTCGAGGCACACCCGGCAGAGTGGGTTGACGCTCAACTGCACGGCGCGGAACCGGCGCCACTCCCCCGAGCAATACCCCCGTGCCGCCGCATTCGGCCGCCGGGTATCCCGCTGCCGAATGCACGTCGAACAGCGTCCTACGACCAGCCGGCCGCAGGTCGAGCAGCGATGGGGCGGCATCGTCGCGCTCATCGCGCTCGTCCAGTCACGGTACCGTGTCTGCCGCTGCTATTGACGATGCTCGCGCAGAGCGCCGAGGTACACGCCCGATGCACCACGTTGCCTTCGTAGGCGATGTGCGCCAGGGCGCATCGCTCCTTGGTCGCTTCGATAAAGTCGCCCTCATCCTTGCGGGTGTACCCGAAGGTGTTGATCAGCTCGTTCGCGATCGCGAGGATGACGTGGTAGTTGTCGCCGTTAGGGCTCTTCGCTAGATGCGGGAATCGCGGCGCAGCCGCTGTACTAATCTCTTTAGTTCGATCCTCTTCATTACTGATCGGAGGACCCGGGAGTCCTCTCAGAGAGGACCCGGGAGTCCGCGCAGAGGGGTCCTCCCGGTCCTCTCTCAGGGTCGCAGTCGAGTCGGATAACCCCCTAATCTCTGTGCCCAGAGAGGACCCTACGGTCCCCTCTGAGAGGACCCGGGAGTCCTCTCCCAAATCGGCAGGGACGAGGTGGTCCGTGACAACCAACGACAGTTGATAGCGACTCGCGCGCCGGCCGCGACCCTGCTCCACGCGCCGGAGCACGCCGCGCCGCTCGAGCTTGGCGACCATGCGCCGGACGGATCGCCGGTCCATACACAGCCGCTTCGAGAGAAACGCGAGGGAGGGGCGGGCGACGCTGCCCTCGTTGTCGTTGGTGCAAAACGCGACGATCGCCAACAACCCGAATTCCGCCGGCGAGATCCAGGTGGGCTTCGCCGCGAGCAGTGCTTTGAACGTGTCCAGGCTCACGACCACAACCCAGGTTGATGCGGCGCGGGACCGTGTTGACCGCGGTCAACACTCTCCTGCTGGGCCTCGACGGCCGGCGTGAAGCAATACTCGGTGAGCCTGACGGTGTGGTCGCCGACGCGGACGCTCCGCCGGCGATTGCGAACGTCCAGGTTGTAGGGTGGTCTTCTGACATCGCTGAGACGCGCCCTCCACCCGCTCCAACCAGCCACGCTCGCCACCTGCTTGCCATCGGTCCACACGCCAGGCCGGGCGAGAAAAAACTTCGCGAGCGCCTCGGCGAGCGAAGGGCGCTCATTCATGGCCGTTGTTCTCCGACCCATTCATCACCAACGCGGTCTTCGGAATGCGAATCAACCGGCCGAATCTTTTCGATGGGATCTCGCCGGCCTTCAGCAGGTCGTAGAACGCGTTGCGCCCGATCTGGAGGAAGGCGCGGGCGTCTTCCGGCGAGCACATGTCCGGCAGGTCTTCGTATCGCGGTGGTGTTGTTTGCGGTTCACGCGGCACACTGTCCACGGTAAGACCCATCACGGCGGGCGGGAAGTGCCTACTTAGTGCGGAGGGGGTGCCTACTTAGTGACAGGGCGGGTCACGCAGCGCGTGAAAAGCAGGCTTTACACGGTCCGAGAACACAGGTCGGGCCGCCTGACAAGTGCCTACTTAGTGCGGAGGGGGTGCCTACTTAGGCTTCGGCAGCCGGACTGCTTGGGCAGCACAGAGATCGAGCAGCGCTTCCGCTTGCTTGATGCCGTTCTGCACCACGCTCCTACTGTCATTCGTCCGCGCCGCCGACGATTGGTAGTCCCGCGCAAGGCTGATGACGGACTCCGGCTTGACGGCGATGTGGGTGAGATAGAACCAGCGGACGTTCCGGTCGATGTCCAGTCCCTCTTGCCGCGGCAACCGTCCTTGCGGGAGATCCGGCGCCAGGTAGACCGGCACCCCGAACTGCTTCGGCGCGTCCGGATGCTGCGCGTTGTAGACGCTGATCTGGAACGCTTGGATGAGGCAATCGGCGACCAACGGGACCCAGTTGGGCTTCACCTTCAGTTCCTCCCGCACGAACTGCTGCGTTCCGGCGCGTATGCCTTCGGGTAACGCATCGATCGCGGCGTGGATGGCGGCCCAATTGACGTGCGCGCCTGGCGTCTTCGCGCGCTCGCGGAATTGATCGAGCTTCTGCTTGGCGGTCGCCCAGGCTAAGGACCACGCGTGTTGATACGCCTGGACGCGCCGGTCGCTCATCAGCTCGACGATGAAGCTGCCGGCCGCGCGCGAGGCCCGCAGCGCATCACCACGATTCATGATCTCCGACGGGCGACTGTGGGCCATCAGTGGCACCTCCAATAGCGGTTTGCTAACGCCTTGCTAACGGACTATCCGGGACCAGCCGGTACCAGATGGGACAACAAACAGCGAAACCTAGTCAATTCCCTCTGGAACTGGGACTAGGTGGTACGAGGCGGGACCCACTGACACTGCCCCGATCGAATCCTCTCTTCCGCACCAGCCTTCGCTAACCTTGCAAAGAGACATGCGTTAGCTACCGCCGGCAAGCCATGCGAAGGCTGTCCACCGTAGCCTTGGGCGAAGGTGGACGTGCGGGAAGAGGGACTCAGCCGCTCGGCCATCGCGCTTCGCGCTCGGCTCGGGTACACGGTCATCGCGCTTCGCGCTCGACCTGGGAATCGAGTCATCTTCGTGCAAGTTCGTTCCGCTTTGCGAATGCCCTGCAATCAACCTAAGCCATTCATACGGATGAGGTTAGAGCCCCTTAAGTGGGGTTGAAATCGGTTCGCGCCGTTTTTACAATCCATGACATGGCTCCCCCAGCCGCTCCAGGGCGAGATCCGTCCGGAATCCCCTGCCCCATCTGTCCCATCTGCGAAGGCACGACGGAAATGGTCTACGACCGTTTCAATCAGCACGTCTTCGTATGCCTCGACTGCCAGGCCGGGATCACCGTGCCCGCCTCGGCATCGAGGGTCATCCAGCTCAAGCGTGACAAGAAATTCCGGCGCGACCAGTAGCGCCCTTGAGAGCTGGCAGGTTGCTTGCTCTCAGCTGTCACAGCAAGCGGATGTGAGTAGTTTCTGACGCACGAGGCGCAGTAATCGGGACGTACTTGAGTCCTGCCTTACCCAACCTCTGCAACGGGATTCCGAATGGCACTACACGCAGTGAACCCGAACGACCCGCCATCGCCCGCTTCGTGTGACGTCGTCGAGATCTGCCCGATTTGCACCGGGACGATGGAGGCGGTCTACACGCGCGTGCACCAGAAGGTGTGCGTCTGCGTGGATTGCCACACGAGCATCACCGTGCCGGCGAGCGCCTGGAAGATCAAGGCAGAGAAGCGAGGCTAGCTACTTTTCGGCCGCGAACGCAAAGCGTCCGCGCCGCAACGCGCTCTGCGCCTCGACCACGGTGAGGAGCGCCTCGGCGGCATGCGACAACGTGCCTTCGCGCCGGTGAATCAACCGCAGTTTTCGATCGAACGCCAACTCGGGCACCTGAACCCTGACGAGCTCCTTATGTGCGACCTCTTTTTCAACCGTGATCGCCGGCAGCAACGCCACGCCGTTGCCCATCGCTACGAACTTCTTGATCGCGTCAATGGTCGGCATCTCGACCGGCATGCGCAGCTCGACGCGCCGCTTGCGAAAGGTCTCGATCACTTTCTGCCGGTACGGCGAGGACACGTGATGCGCGACGAACGACTCCCGCGCCAGTTCGCTGATCGAGACTTTTGATCGCCGCGCCAACGGATGCGTCGGCGGCACCACGAACGCGAGTTCGTCGTGATAGACGACGATCGAGTGCAGCGCCGAGGTATCCGGCCGGAAGGTGATGACGCCGAAGTCGGCGCCGTAATCGAGCACTTGCGCCGGCACGCGGCTCCCGAGCGCCCGCTGCACCGTGATGTGCACGTCCGGATAGAGGCGCCGGTACTCATGCAGAACCGGTAATAGGTACAGGCACGTCAGTTCGTTGGCCGCCATCATCAGTCGGCCGGTCCGCAGCTGCCGCACGTCGTCGAGCGCGGCCATGGTCCGCTGCCGAAGGTTCACCAGGCGCTCGGCATGATCGGCGAGCACGCGTCCGGCGTCGGTCA